>JAUXLW010000058.1 GCA_030623545.1 Acidimicrobiia bacterium
GCTTCCTGCTTCCTGCTTCTTCCACCACACATAGTGGTTGTGTCGGCGCAAGCGGGTATCTTGGGCAAGTGATGTGCATGGCGTGTTTGCGACCCGGCCCCCGGCTGTGCTCCTCCTGCCGGCTGGGGCTCCATAGAGCAGAAGCGCGGCGTCTGGCCCAAGGATTGAGAGTCGCACCGGCCCTAGCTCATGACGGGGTAGCCCGCAGCCTTGTTCATCAGCTCAAATATCGGGGGATGAACGGGGCGGCCCGCGCTTTGGCCATCCGGATGGTGCCATGCCTCCCCGACCAGGCGCGGGCGTTGATTCCGATACCGAGGAGCTGGGCCCGCCTGGCCCGTTTTGGGATCGACCCGGCCCGAGAGTTGGCCAGGGAACTCGGCATGCTGACCGCGCTCCCGGTTGTTTCCTGTCTGGTTGCCCCGCTGTGGACACCGGCCCACGCCGGCAGGCCCCGGGGCAGCCGCGCCCGGCCGAAATTCCGAGTGGCCAGGCTCCCACCGCCCGGCTCAGTGCTGGTCGATGATGTAATCACCACCGGCGCCACGTTGGACTCTGCTTCCGGGGTTTTGGGGGTTATGTTCGCGGTGACGGCTACCAGCGCCGGCGTATAATTGGTGGCGACGTCATTGGCGAGAGGATATTTGCTTGGCGACCAAGAGGGCACCTCCCGAATCGATTTGTTGAACCACCGCGATCGCACAAAAGGGGATGCATGGAAATCAAGGTCCACGGCAATCACACGCAGGTCACAGACGACATCCGTGACCTGGTACTCCAAAAGCTTGGTCACGCCGAACGGCTATTTGAAGGCAAGGTTGGGCTGACCGACGTGGAGCTCTCCGAGGAGAGCAACCCGCGGATGGCTGCCGACAAGTTCCGGGTGGAGATCACCGCGCCCGTGGCGGGCAACATTGTCCGGGTGCAAGCAGCCAGCCACGACCAGCATGTCGCCGTTGACACGGCGGTGGAGAAGTTCGAACGCAAGCTGCGGAGGCTCAAGGAACGCATCATTGATCGCTCACGTAGCGGCGCAAATAAACGACTCAATCAAACCCCCGGCGGGGCCGAAATAGAAGAGGAAACGCCGGAAATGGCTTCGATCGTTCGCTCTAAACAGTTCACGATGAAGCCAATGAGCCCCGAGGAGGCAGCGTTGCAGTTGGAGATGCTCGATCACAGCTTCTTTTTCTTTCTGAACGCAGTGACAGACAGCCATGCTGTTCTGTACCGCCGCCGCGACGGCCAGTTGGGTTTGATTGAGTCTGTATGACAAGAGTCTTAGTTGTAGATGATGCGCCGCTCTTCAGGACGGGCCTCAGGGCCGCCCTGACTGAGGCGAATTTCGATGTAGTCGGAGAGGCCGAGGACGCCCCGTCGGCCGTCATCGAGGCTGAACGACTTCAGCCAGACATCATCGTTCTCGACGTGCTCATGCCGGGCCAATCCGGCCTGGAGGTGGTGGACAAGCTTCTAGCCGCGGCACCCGACACCAGGGTCGTCCTTCTGACCGTCAGTGAGTCAGAAGAAGACCTCCTCACCGCCATCAAAGCCGGGGCTCGTGGCTACGTGATCAAGGACACTCCTTTTCCGGTGCTGGCCACGGCCATCATCGACGTGGTGGAGAACGGCGCTGTGGTTTCCCCTCGTATGGCGTCCAAGCTCTTCACCGTCGTTCAGCAAATGTTGCGCCATCGCGATTTGACGGCCAGCCGTAAGCCGACCCTCACCGGTCGGGAGATAGAGGTGTTACAACTGGTTGCCCAGGGATACACAAGCCGCGAAATCGGCGAGCAACTTTTCATCTCTGAAAACACGGTCAAAAACCATGTCCGCAATATCCTCGACAAGCTAGGTCTGCACTCGAGGAACGAAGCGGTCCTCTATGCGCTGCGGGAGAACCTGATCGATCTCGGCTGATGGTCGGCCGAGAATTTCATCAAACACTGCTCGGAATCTTCCCGGCTCGCTCCTTGTTTCCACTCGATACAAGAGAGGTTGCCATTGTGGTGTCGCCCCGCAACCAGGACCAGCCCAAGATTGTGGTCGGCGTGCCGACTGCCGACGGCTCGAGCATCGATGAGCCGGAAGCTCATCAGGTTGAGCTTGACCAGATCGCCGGTCTTGCACTGCCGGACGACGTCGGAATCAACCCCGCCTCGCTCGTCGAAAACGCCCCCGTGGTCGTCGACGAAGTGGCGTAAAGCCAACTCATAGCCACCGTTAGGATTAGGCGCCATGTCCGTTTTCCAGAAGATCCTTCACATTGGTGAGGGCAAACACCTCAAAGAGCTCGAAGGTCTCGTGGAGCAAGTCAATGCTTTCGAGCCGGCGATCGAAGCATTGAGCGACGACGAATTACGGGCCAAGACACCAGAGTTCCGCAAACGGATCAGTGCCGGTGAGACCCTGGACGACATTCAGGCTGAGGCTTTCGCCGTGGTTCGGGAGGTGGCAAAGCGGGTCCTTGGCCAGCGCCACTTCGATGTCCAGGTGGTGGGAGCGGGAGCCCTTCACCTTGGCATGATCGCCGAGATGCGTACCGGTGAAGGCAAGACGTTGGTGTCGACCATGCCGTGCTACCTCAACGCCCTGGACGGCGGGGGAGTTCATGTGGTGACGGTCAACGACTATCTCGCCAAACGTGACTCCGAGTGGATGGGCGACATCTACCGCTTTCTCGGACTCGAGGTCGGCCTGATCCAGGCCCACATGGAGCCCCATGAGCGCAAGCCCTCCTATGACGCCGACATCACCTATGGCACTAACAACGAGTTCGGGTTCGACTATTTGCGAGACAACATGGCGATGCGACCCGAGGACATGGTGCAGCGCGGCCACGCCTTCGCGGTGGTCGACGAGGTCGACTCCATACTCGTTGATGAGGCCCGCACCCCCCTCATTATCAGCGGCCGGGTAGCTGACACAGCCAAGTGGTATCGCGACTTCGCCCGTATCGCCGACCGACTACAGCGCGATCTGCATTACGAAGTCGACGAGGCCAAGCGCCAGGTCCTGACTACCGAGGAGGGAGTAGCGCGCGTCGAGGAGACCCTCGGAATCGAGAACATGTACGACTACTCGAATGTCGACCTGGTTCACCATCTCGAGTCGTCGCTGCGGGCCAAGGAGCTGTTCGAAAAAGATGTCGAATACCTGGTCACAGACGGAGAAGTCAAGATCGTCGACGAATTCACCGGGCGAGTTCTCGATGGGCGGAGGTATTCAGAGGGGCTCCATCAGGCGATAGAGGCCAAAGAGGGCGTGGCAATCAAGGACGAGAACCAGACCCTGGCCACCATCACCCTCCAGAACTACTTCCGGATGTACGAGAAGCTGTCGGGTATGACCGGTACCGCACTCACCGAGGAGGCGGAGTTCAACCAGATCTACGGGTTGAGTGTCGTTGAAATCCCCACCAACGCCCCGATCGTCAGAGCCGACGAGCCCGACCTGGTCTACATGACGGAGAAGGCCAAGTTCGAGGCCGTGGCCGACGACCTGGCCGAGCGCCATAAGAAGGGTCAGCCGGTATTGGTCGGCACCGTCTCCATCGAGAAGTCCGAGCGTCTCGCCGCGCTCCTCAAGCGGCGCAACATCCCGCATCAGGTGCTCAACGCCAAGCAACACGAGCGGGAGGCCCACATCATCGCCCAGGCAGGCGGCGTTGGGGTCGTAACGGTCGCTACCAACATGGCAGGCCGCGGAGTCGATATTCGACTCGGCGGCAACCCTGAAGAACTGGCCCTCGCCGCCATGGCCCGTTTCCCCGAGCTCGAAGCTGGAACCGATGAATACCAGGCGGAGCACCGAAAACAGCTGAAAAGGTTCGAGGCGGAGACGCTCGCCGAACAGGAAAAGGTGCTCGGTTACGGAGGATTGTACGTTCTGGCAACGGAGCGACACGATTCGCGGCGCATCGACAACCAGCTGCGGGGGCGTTCCGGCCGCCAAGGCGATCCGGGGGAGTCACGCTTCTACCTGTCGCTGGAGGACGACCTCATGCGCCGGTTCGCCTCCGACCGCGTCAGCGGGATCATGGCGCGTCTCAAGATGCCCGAAGACGTTCCTATCGAGCACAAGATGGTGACAAAAGCCATTGAGCGGGCCCAGACCCAGGTCGAGGCTCAGAACTTCGAAATTCGCAAGAACGTGCTCAAGTACGACGAAGTGATGAATCGCCAGCGGGAGGTGATTTACGACTGGAGATCGGGGATCCTCCGCGAGGGCAAAGCCAGGGAGCTGGTGGTTGAGTGGATCGACGAGGTCGTCGATGAGATCGTCGGCGGCGCCATCGACCCCGCCGAGCCGCCGGCTCGATGGGAGTGGGACGACCTCTTTTCGCAACTCATTCAGCTCTATCCGCATTCATTGACCGAGGACGATTTCGATTCAGACGGCGGGATGACCGTCACGGACGTCGTCGAGCGTATCCAGGAGGACGCCCGCAGGTATTACGAAAAACGTGACGACGAGGTTGGGGCAGGGAACTTACGCGAGCTGGAACAGCGAGTCCTGTTGTCGGTCATCGATAACAAATGGCGCGAGCACCTGGCCGAGATGGATTATCTGCGCGCCGGGATCGGGCTGCGGGCGATGGGGCAAAAGGATCCCCTCGTTGAGTACCAGCGTGAGGGCTACGACATGTTTGCCGACCTGGTGGCCGCGGTTAAACATGACACCTTGCGCTATCTGTATCACGTCCAGGTGACCCAGCGGCAGGCCGCATCGCAGGCGCCCAAGGTGGATTCAGCCCAGGGTCCGATGGGCAAGAGGCCCCAGGCCGATTCCTCGGGCAAGGTGGGTCGCAATGAGCAATGCCCGTGCGGGTCGGGCAATAAGTACAAGCGCTGCCATGGTGCGGTGGCATAGTGCCCCGGCTCGGTAATCTCTAGACAATGACAGAGCCTCGATCCTTGCTGAAAGATTTGCGCGCCCGCCTCGCCGACGCCCGGAGGTTCCTTTGACGTCGACCAGAAGGCCAAGGACCTGGTCGAGCTGAGAAAGCAGGCGTCGGCCCCCGACCTGTGGGAAGACCCTGAGGCCGCCAAGAAGATCACCCGGCTTCTAGCTCGTCACGAGCAAACTATTGAGAACGTCGAGCACTTTGAGAAAGAGCTCGATGATTCCGAGGTTCTGCTCGATCTAGCAGACGCCGAAAGCGATGCAGCCACGGTAGAGGAAGTCTCGGCGGAGCTAGTGCTCCTCGAGGCTCGACTGGCCAGCCTCGAGCGAGAGAGCTTGTTCTTTGGAGAATACGACGACAACGTCGCCATCCTCTCGATACACGCCGGAGCGGGCGGGGTCGACGCTCAGGACTGGGCCGAAATGCTGCTGCGGATGTACCGGCGTCACCTCGACAACAGCGGATTCGAGGTCGAGCTCGATGATCTACAACCGGGGGAGGAAGCCGGCATCAAGTCTGCCACGATGACGGTTCGAGGCGATTACGCATACGGCACTATTGAGGGTGAGCGCGGGGTTCATCGCCTGGTCCGCATCAGCCCTTTCGATGCCGCCAGCCGGCGCCACACCTCATTCGCGGCCGTCGACGTCATACCTCAAGTCGATGAGGCGCCCTTCGAGATCAATGAGGAGGATCTACGGATCGAGACTATGCGGGCGCAGGGAGCGGGGGGACAGCACGTCAACACCACCGATTCGGCGGTGCGGATCACCCACCTGCCCACCAATATCGTGGTTACCTGTCAGGCGGAGCGCTCTCAGCTGCAAAATCGGGTCCGGGCCATGGATCTTCTCCAGTCGCGCCTGGCCGAGCTGGCCCGCCAGCAGCACGCCGACAAGCTCGAGGAGATCCGCGGTGAGCAGAACGAAGCAGCGTGGGGGCACCAGATTCGCAGTTACGTGCTGCAGCCCTACCAGCTCGTCAAGGATTTACGCACGGATGTCGAAGTAGGGAATGTGGAGGGGGTTCTCAACGGCGACCTCGGGGTCTTCGCTGACGCATACTTAGAGTGGCGGCGCCGCCACCAAAACGATACGCCAGGTCAATAATGATTGAACTGTTACGATTCGTGAGTCCTCTGCGGTTGGTCGGTTGTAAGACACGTGGCGCCGGTAGGGGCGAAAACCGACTTCGCAAGCAAGCACAGGCGCCACGGCCCAAAAGCCCGACCAGCGATGAGGCAGGTTCCGCTGTGCGGAACCGTGGGCCGAAGAGCGAACAAGCAGGCCACTCCGGAGTGTTTCGGTGATCAAATTGCAAGGCGTCACCAAGGTTTATGACGGTGCCACCGTGGCCGTGCGCGACGCCACTGCCTCAATTCAAAAAGGTGAGTTTGTCTTCCTGGTCGGGCCTTCCGGCTCGGGGAAGTCCACCATCATCCACTTGCTCATGCGTGAGGAGAAACCCACCTCAGGTGAGATCTGGGTGGCGGGGCGCAACATCGTTGAGTTGCCCGACTGGAAGGTGCCGTACCTGCGGCGCTCCGTGGGAACGGTGTTCCAGGATTTCAAGCTGCTTCCAAACAAGACGGTCTTTGAGAATGTGGCGTTTGCTCTGGAGGTGATCGGCCGCCCCCGCGGCATGGTGGCCCAGCAGGTGCCCAAGGTGCTGAAACTGGTTGGTCTCTCGTCGAAAGTCGATCGGTTGCCGCGCCAGCTCTCCGGCGGCGAGCAACAGAGGGTGTCGGTGGCCAGGGCCTTCGTCAACCGGCCGCTCATTCTCCTGGCAGACGAGCCGACGGGGAACCTCGATCCTGCCACCTCGGTGGGCATCATGCGCCTGCTCGACCGAATCAACCGGACCGGTACGACCGTTGTGATGGCTACCCATGATCACGCCATTGTCGACGCCATGCGCCGTCGGGTGATCCAGCTGGAGAGGGGTCGCATCGTTCGTGACGAGAACAGGGGCGTGTATGAGGGTGCTCGCAACCGGCAGGGAACTCCTGAAGCCGAGAGTGCGTCTTTAGATGAGACGCCCTCGCCCAATGGTGAGGCCGCCGTTGATGACGCGGCGACAGACGTCCCCACCACTGAAGGAGCCTGATGCGGGCCGAATACGTTGTAGGCGAAGCCGCCGCCAACCTGCGCCGCAACATGCTGCTGGTGGTAGGGGCCATCCTGGCCGTGTTCGTATCCCTGTTCATGACCTACATGGCGCTGATCGTCAACGAGATGGCCCGCAAGTCCACCATTCGCTGGCAGGAGGGCATCACCATCGTGGCGTGGCTCGACGATTCTGATCTGGCCACCCACTCCGCCATTCAATCCGAGGTGCAGGGCTGGGACGAGGTCAAGCGAGCAGAATACGTCGACAAGCTGGCCACCTGGGAAGAGTTCCAGGTCTTCTTTGCCGACCAGCCCGAGCTGATCCAGGAGACCGACGCCAGTGCAATGCCGGCCTCAGTGCGGGTGGAGTTGATCGATAACGAGACACACGCCACCGTCGTCGCCCGCCTCAGCC
>JAUXLW010000207.1 GCA_030623545.1 Acidimicrobiia bacterium
AGCGCGGCGCTGGGAGCGGCAACCATCGCCGCCTTTGGCGCCATCACTCCGCGAGATCTCAGGGAGCGCCGCTGGTTCCAGCCCATAGCGAACCTGGGCCAGTTTGTGTTGTCAGGGGCCCTGGCCGGCGCGGTGATCGAGCTAGCTCTCCCGGACGGCCCCTTCGAAGTTGGAGACATCGGCCGGGTGGCGCTGGGGTCGGCCGTAGGTGCCGTGCTCTACGGTGCTGCCAACCTCGGATTGGTCACTCTGGCAGTGCGCACGGTTTTTCGCCGCCGAAACCTGCGGCCCTGGGCTCGCATGCGATCGCTGGTTCCGTCGCTTCTGCTGATGGGCCTGCTCGGCGGCCTCCTGGGGGCTGCCTATCAAATGGTCGGGCCGGCCACATTGCCGCTCATCCTCACTGTGTTCCTCGTCGGGCACCTTGGATTCCGCTCCGTCGCTCAGTTGCGGGAGGCCCACGAGTCCACATTGCAAGGCTTTATCAAGGCTCTGGAGGCGAAGGATCTCTACACCCGGGGCCACACCGAACGGGTGGCCTATTTCAGCCAGCTCACCGCCGAGGAAATGGGTTTCCGCGGAGACGCGCTCGACCGGGTGCGGATCGCCGCTCTCATCCATGACATCGGCAAATTGGCTGTGCCCCGGCGACTCATCCGCAAGAAGGGCCCCCTCAGCGAGAGCGAATACCGCATGATGCAAGAGCACGCCCGACTGGTTGAGGAGATTCTCCACGAGGTCGAATTCCTGGCCCCCATGGTTGAGATCGCCTCCGGACATCACTCGAGGTTCGATGGAGGCGGGTACGGCGGCTCCGGTCACACCCAGGGTGAGCCTCCGGGGTTGGAAAGCCGGATCCTGGCAGTGGCCGACGCCTTCGATGCCATGACCAGCACCCGTTCCTATCGGCTCGCCCTGAGCCAGGATTACGCCATAGCCGAACTGCGGCGCAGCGCCGGGAGCCAACTCGACCCGGATGTTGTGGAAGCTTTTGTTCGAGCCCTGGCTGCCACCGGAGAACAGTACGGGTCCCCCAGCCTGGCCGACGAAAAAGAGGCCCGTCGGAGAGCCGAGGAGGTGGGCGTTGCCTAATCGTGCCACCCGGTCCTTTTTCCTGGCGCTGTGGGCCGGCGCCGTTGTGGGCGGTGTCGTCCTCTCCCTGGCGGCCGACCGCAGCTGGGGGAACATTGCCTTGTGGGCGGCAGTGCTTGCCCTGACCGACCTCGTACGGGTGCCGAGCCCGAGCGGTGGTCGTATCTCGCTGACGGCCGGTGTCGCCCTTGTCGCGCTCGTGTTCGTCTCCGAGATCACGGCGTTGAGCGCCATGTTCATGCTCGGGTTCGCCGGTGCCAGCCTGCTGGCCCCGCTCTGGCACAGGGTCCGGGTCGCACCAGGCGACTACATGAGACAGGTTGCCGGTCTAACCACGCTGTTGCTGGTTGCGGCCGGGTATCAGCAAGTGAGCGAGCGGCTGGATTGGGACACGCAGTGGCAGCACCTGGCACTCGTGTTGGCTGCCGGCCTGGCATGGTTCGTCGCAGACGCATCGGTACGCATGATCATGGCCATGGGCGTCGGGGGCGGCGCGCTCCGCTATGTCTGGTTGCTGGCACTCGAGGACTGGCCGATCATGGTGAGCTTGTTCGCTTCGGCCGGCCTGTTTGCCTTGTCACAGCCGATCATCGGCTGGTGGGCAGTGCCCGTTGGCGTTGTCCCCTACGCCATCAGCCATGTTTCCTTCAGTCTGCTGGCCGGGTCGCGCCGTACTTACGCCCAGACCATCCGCGCCCTGTCGCGCTTGCCGGAGGTGGCAGCTCTGTCACCGGAAGGGCATGCCGCCGCCACCACCGATCTGGCCATCGCCATGGCCCGTGGTCTCGGGCTGCATCCTGATGATGTCATCGAGCTCGAGTACGCCGCTTTGCTTCACGATATCGGTCGAATCGTTGCCGAGGATCTAGAGGAGGAGCCCGGGGCGGACGATGTGGCTCGCTGGGGTGCTGAGATCATTCGCCAGGCCCCCTCGCTGGTAGGCGTGGCCGATCAGGTGGAGATTCACAATTCGCCTTATCGTCGTCCTGGTGAACAGCACGATCCGACAGTGCCCATCAATGCCCGGATCCTGCGGGTGGCTGCCTCCTACGACCGGTTGCGAAAGACCCACGACATGTTGCCTCTCGAGGCCCTCGAAGTTCTCTACCGGGGCACGGCCTATGACTACGACCCGGCCGTGGTCCGACGGCTAAGAGAAGTCCTCTCCGCCGAAGGCGAGCTCAGCGGCCTTTAAGCAGCGTCCGGGGGGCGACGGGCCGAACCGGATCCGGTGACGTTGAGGCCGTGCTTGAACCAACGCACCGGGCGACGCATCTGGTCTTCGACGAAGACTCCGAGCCCTATCGCCAGAAAGACGTCTCCGAGCGAGATGACATTGCGGATGATCCGGACCGGGATCACGTCGCCGAGAAAGGCGAGCCGGGTGCTGCCGTCGAGCAACACGTGTTTGGGCAAGGCGTCGAAGTCGAGTGCCGTGATGTCTCTGCCCAGACCGATGGTGGCCGCCCCGGGCAGGACCGGCATACCGCCGTTAATAGCGATCACGGTGAAATTCATGAACACCCCGATGCCCGCCAGCCACATTCCCGCCTCCTGCCTGTTGAGCCATACGAGAAACAGCAGGGGAACAAAGGAGAGGATGATCATCGTTACCGCGGTGTTGTGCGACCAGGAGCGATCGTTGGGTAGAAGGTCGGCTGCCAATTGCATGCCGAACCCGAGGATCAACAGGGGCCACGCTCGAAGCTGGATCTCGGAAAGATTGAGAAAGCGGCCGCCGCGCAGCAGTGACATGACTATCGAGATTCCGATAACGATCGCCAGCCACGCCATAAGCGGAAAGGTAACAGACACTCCGGCGTTTACTGAGTCGCTCCAGGAGGGTGGTTGGCATTACCGACCGGCCTCCTAAGGTTCCGACGTGGGATTCTTCGACAAGCAGACCAAAGAGTTGGAAGCCCGCGGGCTGGATCCGGCTCGCCTCCCTCCCGGTCAGTATTTCACCGACCGTTTCCCGGTTCTCCACGCCGGCGTCGTGCCCGAAGTCGACCTGGCGACCTGGGACTTCACCATCGACGGGCTGGGAGTGGGCGCTGTCACGTTGAGCTTCGCGGAAATCCTCGACCTTCCGAGCACCCGGGTGACGGCCGACATTCACTGCGTGACTAAATGGAGCAAGTTCGACACCGAGTGGGATGGGGTTGCGGTCACTGAAGTGCTGAGTCTGATTGAGGTCCCGGCCGCGGCCACTCATGTGCTCGTCAACGCCGAGCACGGGTTCACTGCCAACCTGCCAATCGAGGACTTCAGCCGCGAGGGCAATCTCTTCGCTTACAACTACGGTGGCGAGCCGCTCGAACCGGACCATGGCTGGCCGCTGCGGCTGGTGGTCCCCCACCTCTATTTCTGGAAATCGGTGAAGTGGACCAGAGGCTTCACATTTCTCGATCAAGACGAGCCCGGTTTCTGGGAGCGCAACGGTTACCACATGTACGGCGATCCGTTTCAAGAGCAGCG
>JAUXLW010000155.1 GCA_030623545.1 Acidimicrobiia bacterium
AAGGAGAGCTGGGCCGCCCACTTGAGAAATGTGGCGTTGCGCCACAGCGGGGGACGTGCCTGCTTGGTGACCGTTACTGCCAAGAACCAATCTCTTCCGTGTTAGTCGAAGATCAGCAAGTTGACTCTAAACGAAAGAGAGGGGCGCCGCATGGGCGCCCCTCTCTAATTTCGTTTTCCCGTACCGTTCTACCGGAACGGGGGTGCGTAGATGAGCCCACCACGGGTGTACAGGTCGTTGAGAGATCCCGCCTGCACGATTCCGAGTGGCGCAAGGTTACGAGCGAAGATCTCGTCGTAATTGCCTATTTGCAAAAGCACATCGAGGAACCCGTCAGGCTTGATTCCCAAATCGGCCACGATCGAAGAGTTCTCGACCCCGACCATGCGCAGCAACTCGGGGTCGCCCCCGGCGTCAACCGCAGCCTGCACGTTGGCCGACGTGATGCCCTTCTCTGCCGCGATGAACGTGACATAGACGGTCCAGTCGATGATGTCTCCCCACTGGTCATCGCCTTCGCGATAAGCAGGGCCGAGTGGCTCCTTGGAGATGTTCTCGGGCGGGAAGATCACCCAGTCTTGACCGGCGTTGAAGTGGCCACGCTCGAAACGCTCACCAACCAGGTTGGAAGCGTCGGTGGTAGCCATGTCGCACTCAACGCCCGCCTCGAGCGCTTCGTAAACCTGGGCGTTGTTGTCGAGAGTCTTGAGGATGATGGTGGCACCGCCGAGGCTGGCCCACTCAGCGACATTCTTTTCGCTCGTGGTACCCGCACTCGTGCACAAGGTCCGTCCATCTACGTCTGCCGGACCTGAATTGGCCGAGAACTTTGAGCTCGGGCCCATCACGCCCTGGCCGTCGAAGAACGTCGTCGGGCCAAAGTTCATGCCAACGTCCGTGTCACGGCTGGCGGTCCAGGTCGTGTTACGGAACAGCACGTCGAAGACGCGGGCCTTCAGCTGGTCGAACCGGTTGGCGGAGCTAACCGGGAAGAACACAACTGCGTTGGGATCGCCGAGGACGGCCGCAGCAACAGCGCGGCAGTAGTCGACGTCGATTCCGGAGAACTCGTCTCCTGTAATGTTGGTAAAGCCGGCCGCGCCTTCGCTCACACCGCAATTGAGATTGCCGCGAGCTATGACTTCGGCGAGCGTGCCGCCACCCTGGCCAACGGGTGTAGTTCCGCCGGTCGTAGTGTCGCTAGTGGTGTCGTCAGATGATCCTCCACAAGCCGCCGCCACAAGGGCGAGTACGGCGAGAAGGACCGTCAATCTTTTCATCATGGAATTTGCCTCCCCAGCATGGGTCTGGATGCGGTTGTTAGTCAACCACGGCGGCCAATTTAGCCGAGGCCTGCAGGTAGAACAACTGAGTTCACTCTAAGTTGCCGCTCTCAGCCACTAGAAGTGGTGGTGGAGGAGAGGTGTTAGACGCCCTGCACGTGGAGGATGGCTCGCCGCTGGCGCGCCTGATCGAGTTCCACGAACAGAACCCGTTGCCAACGGCCCAGCACCAGCTCACCATCCACGATCGGAACGCTCACCGATGTGCTGCCGACAAGTAGCTGGCGGCAATGGGCGTGACCGTTGATGAACTCGTCCTCTTGCAGATTCTCGGTCCGCACCTCGTGGTCGTCGTGCTCGTAATAGCCCTCGATTGGGACGATCGCAGACAGCAAGCGGCGAAAATCGTTGAGAAACCCCGTCTCTGATTCGTTGATGACCACCGAGGTGGTGGTGTGCGGGCTCATGACGGTCACCTGGCCGTGCCGAACTCCCGACCGCTTCAACGAGTCGCGCACATCGTCGGTCAGGTCGACAAATTCGGAGGCAGCGTGGGTTGCGAAGCGCAACACTTCGGTGCGGATGCCCGGCGAATCGGCCAGGAGGGTGACGGAGATAGTCGGGCGGCGCGTTGCCTTGTGGGTGGTTTCGTCCACTGGGATCTCTCTGATGATGGGCTGTGAAATCCCGGCAACGATAGTCGGTGTCGGGGCAGTATCCGAAGCTCCGTTACGATGTTGGGGGAAGGAGCCCAGATGCCAGCCACAGTCATCGTTGGAACTCAGTGGGGAGACGAAGGCAAAGGGAAGGTGACCGATGTGTTGGCCGATGAGGCCGACATGGTGGTCCGCTTCCAGGGCGGCAACAACGCCGGTCACACCATCGTCATCGGCGAGGAGCGCTTCGCCCTGACGCTGATTCCCAGCGGGGTGCTCAATCCGGGTGTGATGCCCATCATTGCCAACGGTTGCGTTGTCGATCCCCGGGTGCTGCTGGAGGAAATGGCGACTCTGCAGAGTCGGGGAGTGGACACGTCGCTGGTCCGACTGTCGGCCAATGCCCACCTCATCATGCCCTATCACCGGGAGATCGATGCTTTGCAAGAGCGATTCCTCGGCAAGGGCCAAATCGGCACTACCAAGCGAGGCATCGGCCCCGCCTACACCGACAAATTTGCCCGCCACGGCATCCGGGTGCAAGACCTGTTCGACCCCAAGATTTTTCGCGACAAGCTCGAGGTAGTTCTCAAGGAAAAGAACAAACTACTCACGAAGATATACAACCAGCTCGCCATGGATGCCACAGCGATCGCCGACGAATACCTGGGCTACGCCGAGCAACTGGCTCCGCATGTCGCCGACACGTCGCTTTTGATCTATGAAGCTCTCGGACAGGACAAACAGGTGCTTTTCGAGGGGGCGCAGGCCACGTTGCTCGACGTCGACCATGGCACATACCCATTCGTGACTTCCTCCAATCCCACTGCGGGGGGAGCCACGATTGGCTCGGGCATCGGGCCCACTTCAATCGACCGGGTAGTGGGCGTAGCCAAGGCCTACATCTCCCGGGTCGGCAGCGGCCCCTTCCCCACCGAGCTGATGGATGACGTCGGAGAGAAGATGGTGCAAATCGGTGGTGAATACGGCACTGTGACCGGGCGGCGTCGCCGCTGTGGCTGGCTCGACACCGTGGCACTGCGCTACGCCACCCGCATAAACGGCCTTACTGATATTGCCCTGACCAAGCTCGATGTTCTCTCCGAGTTCGATCGCCTCAAAGTTTGTGTCGCCTACGAGACCGACGAGGGCCGTTTTGACGAGTTCCCCCGCCAGCAGAGAGTCCTCTATGAGTCCCGCCCGGTTTACGAGGAGCTGCCGGGTTGGGCCGAGGACATCTCCGGGGCCCGGTCGCTGGAAGACCTCCCCCCGAAAGCCAGGGATTACATTGCTTACGTGGAAAAGGCGGCCGGAGTTCCGGTGACCATGGTCTCGGTTGGCCCGCAGCGGGCAGCCACCCTCAACCTATGATCGAGCGCTACACCCTTCCAGAGATGGGGGCCATCTGGAGCGATAGCCGCCGCTTCGAGGTGTTTCAGGAGGTCCAGGCTCTTGCCGCCGAGGGCTGGGCCAAGCTGGGTGTGGTTCCCGCAGATGTGCCAGAAGCGATCCGCAACGCTCCGGCCGTGACTGTTGAGGCCATGCGACGGCGGGAGGAAGTCACCCGCCACGACATCGCGGCCTTTCTCGACGTGCTGGCGGAGTCGGTGCGCAAGGGTGGCGAATGGGTCCACTACGGTCTCACCTCTTCCGACATGATCGATACCGCCCAGGCCAAGCTGCTCGGCGAGGCTTGTGATCAGCTTTTGGGCCGGACGGCCGCTCTGTTCGAGATTCTGCGACGCCTCTCGCTCGAGCACCGTGACTCGGTGATGGTGGGTCGGACTCATGGCATCTGGGCGGAACCGACAACATTTGGGCTAAAGGTGGCGACGTGGGCGTTTGAAGTGGCTCGGAATCACCAGCGGCTGGTCGACGCCCGGGCGGTGGTTGCGGTCGGCAAGCTGTCCGGTGCCGTCGGCACCTACGCTCACATTCCGCCTTCGGTTGAGGAACATGTTTGCACCAGCCTGGAGCTGGGAGTGGAACCCGCCTCTACGCAGGTGACCATGCGGGATCGTCATGCTCAGTATCTCAACACCCTGGCGCTGGTTGGTTCCTCGCTCGAGCGGTTTGCTGTTGAGATCCGCAATTTGCAACGATCCGAGATTGGCGAGGTCACCGAGTCGTTCGGCGATGGCCAAAAGGGCTCGTCGGCCATGCCCCACAAGCGCAACCCTGTTCTTTCCGAGAACGTGACTGGATTGGCGCGCCTGCTGCGTGGATACGCTCAGGTGGGAATGGAGAACGTGGCTTTGTGGCATGAACGGGACCTGAGCCACTCGTCGGCTGAGCGAGTGATTCTGCCCGACGCTTCGATCGTGGCGGATTTTGCGCTGCACCGGATGACCAACGTTGTCGACAACCTCGAAGTGAACCTTGACCGCATGGCGGCCAACCTGGCTGCGACTCACGGACTGGTCTTTAGTCAGAAGGTGATGCTGGCGCTGGTCGAATCGGGATTGAGCCGTGACACGGCGTACCGCCTGGTGCAACGCAATGCCACGACAGCCTGGGAGGCAGGTCTCGAGCTGCGTG
>JAUXLW010000044.1 GCA_030623545.1 Acidimicrobiia bacterium
GGGTGGCGCGAGAGGCCCCGGGATGGCGATTGGCCGAACGGATCGACCAGTTCTACCCGTACGTCGCGGGAGAGAATGAGACGTCTTGGTCCGACTTCTTTGTGTACCTGCGCTCGGGGGACTCAGCCGCTCACTGAAGTTGCAATGGGGCGTGTCGCCGTCGCACCACTAAAAGTGGCCGTATAATGCACTTTTGGTGAGGGCAAGCGGTTGGCAACACTGGGGTGAGGGAAACGTGCGACGCATAGGTCTGGGCGGAGGGGCGCTCATCTTGGTCGGATCTCTCATGTTCCCCGTATCGGGAGATCCCGCATTAGCCATCGCCGGCCCCATTCCCCGCTTTGGTTGGTCGATCATCTATTGGGACTCGCAGCAGAACACCGTCGGTGAGTCCGTCCAATCGATGATCGATGGCAAGTCCTTCACCTACTGGCACACGGCGTATACGCCGTCGGCTCCCTCTCATCCGCACGAAGTGCAGATCGACCTCGGCATCGAATACACGGTGGAAGGCTTCCTGGCTCTGCCAAGAGCGGACTCGGCCAATGGACGGATCGGGAACTGGGCTTTCTACGTGTCGAATAATCCCGACGACTGGGGTTCCCCGGCAGGAACCGGCACCTTCCCCGATTCCGCGGCCGAGCAGCAAGCCACCTTCGCCCCCAAAGACGGTCGCTACGTGCGGCTCGTTGCCTTGTCCGAGGCTGGCAACCGGGGGCCCTGGACGTCGCTCGCCGAGTTCAACGTTCTCGGGTTTACCACGAATGTCGCCGCGGCAGCGGTCCAGGGCAACACGGTCACCTGGCAGCCGGCCACCGACTCCATCCCCGGTTCGCCTTCTTGCTCAATTGTCTCTGGTTCGGGTGTGCCATCCGGGATTGAGGGCCGGGCCGGCGTTCCCGGCGGATGTGGGCCTGGCACTTTTGACACGAGCGGCCTCGGGCTCGGCGTGTATCAGTTCGATTACAGGATGACGGCCGGTAGTTCGGTTACCGGAACGGTGAGCGTGACTGTACGGGAGCCAATCGAGGTTTGGGACACTGCGTGGTCGCTTCCCCTCAACGGCACTCCGGCGGATGTCAGAACATACCTCGACCACCTGCGCGACGAGGGCTTCAGCGGTGCCTGGATCAGCATTGTCCCCCCGTATTTCCAGGACGGAATGGCGGGACTGAACTACGCCGGGCAGGCCATGGAGAGCTTCACGGATCCCAACCCCGGCTATCTGGCCCACATCGACTACATACTCGACCAGGCGGCAAACCGCGGCCTCACGGTGGGGTTGGTAGTGGCGTGGGCTGCCGACTACACGGGGACCCGCCCCGGCATTGTGATGCATCCGCCGCCGGCGCTTGATGACTGGTTCGATCCCTCCGACCCCGGACACGACCAGAAAGCCTTCGATTACGGAGCACTTCTTGGCGAGCGCTGGAAAGGCCACCCCGGCCTATTCGCCTGGGTGATGGGAGGCGATTACTGGGAGCCCAACACGGAGAACCTCACCGAAGCCACCTGGACCAACATCACGGCGGGCCTTCGCTCGGTGGGAGCCACCGGGACGGTGACCTACCACTCGGGCGGCTACCCGGAAAGCTGGCATAACTTTTCCCCGGATCCATGGGTGGACTCCCTATCGCCGGAGACCGGCCACTGTATGAATCCACAGGAGTCCCAGTCGGTTCTCAACAACCTGGTGCGCTCTTACGGCAAAGACGTGATCTCGGCCGAGATGCGCTACGAGGGAGAAGATGTCGACTGGTGTGAGCTGCCATTTGGGCTTATCGGCGCGGCTGAGATCGCCGACGATGCCAGGGCGGTTCTGGCATCGGGAGCCGACGGTTACGTCTACGGCAACCGAACCCGTTGGCCGTGGTCTCCCGGGTCGCTCGCCAGCCTGGGCTCGCCGGGAGAGCAGGCCATGCTGGCGGTGCTCACGAAGTCGGATGCGTCTCCGCCGCCGCCTCCTCCTCAGCCGTCGAACGACTCGGTGGGGCTGTTCAATCCGCAGTCTGGAAAGTGGCATCTGCGGGTGAGCCCCTCGGTTACCAACAGCTTCTTCTTCGGGACGCCCGGGGATACCCCGCTGCTCGGTGATTGGAACGGG
Source organism: Acidimicrobiia bacterium (assembly GCA_030623545.1). Lineage (GTDB taxonomy): Bacteria > Actinomycetota > Acidimicrobiia > Spongiisociales > SHLN01 > JAUXLW01. The sequence goes on from JAUXLW010000044.1 coordinate 2,105, forward strand.
GATGGGATCGACACCGTTGCGATGTTTCGGCCCGACACCGGGAAGATCTATTTGAGAAACAGCAACTGGTTTGGGCCCACCGAGACTGAGTTCTTCTTCGGGATGGGCGGAGACATTCCACTGGCCGGAGACTGGGACGGTGACGGCTATGACACGTTTGCCGTCTATCGTCCCAGCCGGGGCGCCGTGTACATTTCGAACGAGTTAGGAACCGCACCGGCCGATTTCTCGTACTTCTTTGGTGAGCCGGGAGATCGGCCGTTCAGTGGCGATTTCGACGGTGACGGCAAGGACACCGTGGGCCTCTACCGCCCCGGTACCGGTCTGGTCTATCTGCTGAATGAGCACGTCACCAAGCCGCAGGCCGATATGACCTTCTATTACGGCACCAACTCCGACCGGGTGGTTTTTGGTGATTGGGATGGGGACGGCGACGACACGGTCGGGATCTTCCGGCCTTCGAACGCGATCTTCTATCTCTCGAACGACAACCAGACGCAGCCGGCCGATATCCCCCCATTCCAGATGGGGCAGGGGAGCTGGCTGCCGGTTGCCGGACATCTCGGCTGAGCCCCCACTCTCGGGAACTGGTCTATGCTCGACTTATCAGGTCCCGGCCTGAGCCAGGTTGAGAAAGGAATCTACATGGTTGCCGGAGTCGTCGGTTGGCCCGAGTTGGTGGTCATACTGGCGGTTTTGCTCGTTCTGTTCGGCGCCAAGCGGCTCCCGGAGCTCGCCCGTTCCCTCGGTAAGTCTGTCAAGGAGCTACAGCGCGGTCTCGACGATGATACGTCGGATGCGTCGGAGGACGTCGAAGAAGCTGAGGACACACCTCCAGGCTCCTGACGCCTATCGATCCTCGATCGGGAGGCCGGCGGCCGACCAGGCTCGGAATCCTCCGTCTATGTCACCCACGTCTGCGAAACCCATCTCGGTCAAGGTGGCGGCTGCCAGGCTGGATGAGTAACCGTCGTTGCACATGAGGATCAGCCTGGTGGCGCGATCGTTTATCCGCGGGTCAGTCCTTTCCGCCTCCGGGTCGACTCGCCACGGAAGCACTGAGAGCCCGACCACGACCGCATCGGGCACGGTGCCTTCGGCGAGGCGGTCCTCGCTGCATCGGAGATCAACGATGATTGCTCCTGCCGTCTGGGCGTCAGCAGCGGCGTGTGGCCGGTACCGCGTAATGCGCGAACGAGCCTGGCTCAGCAGTTCACTTGCCGACGTGAATTGACTCATTGGCTCAACTTTATGCCCGGCGGACCATCGTGTCGCGTTCTCTTGGCGAGAACCAGGGCGGACTCCTTTGTCTAAAGTAGTGAAATCCGGGCTAAGACAGGAGGTCGTGGGTGGAGCCGACCAAGATTCGCAACGTCGTGCTAGTGGGTCACAGCGGCGCGGGCAAGACCTCGCTGGCGGAGGCACTGCTTTTCACCTCGGGAGCTACTACCAGGCTTGGCCGAGTCGAGGATGGCAACACAGTCCTGGACTACGAACCGGAGGAGATCAGCCGTCAAGGTTCGGTCGGTCTCGCAGTGGCGCCGATTGCATGGAATGGGCACAAGCTCAACATCATCGACACTCCGGGATACGCCGACTTCATCGGAGATGTCCGCTCAGCTTTGCGGGCAGCCGACCTGGCCCTGTTTGTGGTTTCAGCTACCGACGGAGTCGAAGTCCAGACAGAGGCAGTATGGCATTTGGCTGAGCAAGAGGGGATCGCCCGGGCCTTCTTCATCAATAAGCTCGATCGAGAGCGGGCCGACTACAAGGCGGTGCTTGCCCAGCTCAAGAGCACCTTCGGCACGGGAGTCGCGCCTTTGGAGATGCCGATTGGCTCTGAAGCGGATTTGCGAGGGGTGGCAGGCATCGTTTCCAATCATGCCTTTCTGTATGAAAACGGCGCAGGCAAGGGCGAAGAGGTCGATGTTCCTGACGAGGTCAAGGCCGATGTGGACGAGGTTCGAAATGCTCTAGTCGAGGCCGTCGTCGAGAATGATGATGAGCTGCTGGAAGCCTATTTTGAGGGTCAGGAGCCGACCCGGGATCAACTCGTCAAAGGCCTGCGGCAGGGGATTGCGGAACGGGCAATCTTCCCTGTCTTGTGTGGCTCGGCCACCGGCTTGATCGGCATCGACCGGCTGGCAGAGCTCATCGTCAGGGACGGCCCTTCTCCACTAGATCGCCCAATGCCCCCGATAGCCGGCGATGACGAGTTCACCGCCAACCCGGGGGGTCCGCTCGAGGCGTACGTTTTCAAGACCCTTTCTGACCCGTATCTGGGCAGGATCTCGATGTTCCGGCTGTTTTCGGGCACGCTCAAGGTCGACATGGTTCTCGAGAATCCCCGGGAGGGGGCGTCGGGGAAGCTGCACAACCTCTTCTTCATGAAGGGCAAGGACCATGAAGACGCCTCGGAGGTCTCCTGTGGTGACATTGCCGCCGTTGCCAAGTTGGAGACCGTTCGTTCTGGCGACACTTTGCGGGCGCCCGGTTCGGATGTCGTGATTGAGCCGGTTGCGGTGCCATCTCCCAACATGTCTCTAGCGGTGGAGCCGAAGACGACCCACGATGAGGAAAAGCTGTCAACGTCGTTGGCGCGGACCGTCGAGGAAGATCCAACACTCTCGGTTGAGCGTCGGGCCGAGACCAATCAGACGGTGCTTTCGGGAATGGGCGACACCCACCTCGAAGTAGCCCTTGCCAAGATGTCAAGGAGGTTCGGGGTCGAAGTCGTAACCGCAGTGCCAAGGGTTCCTTACCGGGAAACCATCAGGGCAAGCGCCGAAGCCGAGGGAAAGCACAAGAAGCAATCGGGAGGCCGGGGTCAGTTCGGAGTGGCTTTCGTGCGGTTCGAGCCGCTTTCCGACGGCGAGGGCTATGAGTTCGTCAATGCCGTCAAGGGCGGTTCCATTCCCAGGCAGCTGATCCCCGCCGTCGACAAGGGGATTCAAGAGGCGCTGGCCCGTGGCCTGCAAGCCGGCTATCCGGTGGTCGGGATCCGGGCCACCGTGTACGACGGCAAGTATCACAACGTCGATTCCGACGAGCTTTCTTTCCGCATGGCCGGTATCCAGGCTCTGCGGGCCGCGGCCGGCAAGCTGAATCCGGTGATGCTGGAGCCTATTGTCAAGATCCGCATCATGGCTCCAGAGCGATACATGGGTGACATCATCGGGGATCTCAATGCCAAGCGGGGTCGAGTCGGAGGCATGGATTCTTTCGGCCAACAACGGGTGGTTACGGCCGAAGTTCCAATGGGTGAGGTTCAGCAGTACACCATCGATCTTCGTTCGATGACCGGAGGGCGCGGGTCATTCACGCTCGAGTTCTCGCACTACGAGGAGATGCCCCCGCAAGAAGCCCAGAGAGTGATCGCCGCCCGCGCCGAGGAGTAAACCGGCACCTTGACAAAGCTGGCGAAAGAGCAGATATTGGCTGTTGGACACGGTGGGGGAGGGTCAAGAACAAGTTCGCAACGCGACTCGCGCAGTGGTGCGGCACAACCCCGCAACGGCCCCTACCCCGTGCCGCCGCGTCGGTTATGCGGGCAAGAGCCCCCGCCTGGAGGCGGGGGTTCTCGCGGAAGCGCAACCTGTGGTCATCTCACTGGTCGCCACATGTGAAACAGATATGGCGAAGCGATTGGGGTAGAGACGGCAGCAGCATCGTTGCCCGCGCCTCCTTCGCCGGGCCTGGTCAGGAGAAAGTGGCTATGACAGTTCCAGCACTCTCCCCAGAGCTCAACGCCGGCATCCCGGTTGGTGTCTAAGACGTGGGCAGCGATGCCGTTCAGCTCGCCGCACTTCGGGCAGGTCTTGGTCACGTCCATGGGCCGATCCTACGCCCGCTCTGAGGAGCAGGTCGAGGTCGGGGATGGTTTCTTGCTTGATCCCACCGCTACGGCCGCGGATCGAGGCCGAGGGGCAAGGCAAGGGGCGGGAAGTAAGTGACCCTCGGGAGCGTTGGGTATCAGATGAGCATTAGCGGCCAGATTCATCCGACCGGGGTCGTCCAGGGCCTCCGTACCTTCGAAGGCGAGGGCTTCGCGGTCCGGCGCCCGTTTCCGACCAATCAGCTCGACCATCTCGGGCCGTTCCTGCTGCTCGACGAGATGGGCCCCTCCGAGAACGCACCGGGGGAGGCCAAGGGAGCCCCCGACCATCCGCATCGGGGCTTCGAAACGGTTACCTACGTGCTTGACGGGGAGATGGAACATAAGGATTCGGTCGGCAACAAAGGCCTGATCCGGCCCGGAGAGGTGCAGTGGATGACCGCAGGTTCAGGGATCGTGCATTCCGAGCTGCCGTCGGCCCCGATACTCGCCAACGGTGGCCGAACCCACGGGTTTCAGCTGTGGATCAACCTGCCGCAGAAAGCCAAGATGCACCGGCCTCGCTATCAAGACTTGACGGCCGACTTACTTCCGAAGGTGGACCTTGACGGAGGAAGGGCTGTGATCATTGCCGGGAAGGCCTTCGGTACCAGGGGGCCTGCCGACACGTTCTTGCCCATCAATTATGTTCACGTGACCCTCCAGCCCGGCGCCTCGACCACTTTGGAGATGGATCCCGGTGATGTCGGGTTCGTCTATTCGTTTGTCGGTGAGCTGGCACTGGGCTCCGAGCGTCATCCGCTCATGGAAGGCGAGATGGCGGTGTTTGGCGAGGGAGGAGGATCGGTGCCCCTCGAAGGTGGCGAGAGCGGGGTTGATTTCCTGTTCGGGTCGGCTCAGCAGCTGAACGAGCCGGTCGTGCGATACGGGCCTTTCGTCATGAACACGCGGGAAGAGATCATCACCGCTTTCGAGGATTACCAGGCGGGCCGTTTGGGCTCCATCGAGCCTGAGCACACTTAACTGGTGGCACGTCGTGGAAATCGCGCCGCGTGTCTCCAAGGCCTCTGCGACTGACTATCAGCCTCAGGCCAGGTCGAAAACCACTCCGGAGTGATCTGATCCCGCTATCGGGACCACCCATAGATCGGACACCTCGACGGCGTGAGTGAAAACGTGATCGATCCTGAGCAGTCGCGGCCAACGGTGCGTTGGGCCCCAGGTCCGGCGGGGCGTCCGGTGATGCCGTCTGGCGACGAGCCGGTGGGCGTCATCGAATTGCCGCGTTAGTCGCCGGTAAAGGGGCCAGGCAGGGGTCGCGTTCATGTCGCCGACCACCAGCCGGGGACGGGGTGGAGTCTGTCCCAGATACTCTTCAAAGACCGCCAATTGGCGGCGGCGAGCTGCCAGCTGGGAGGGAATGTGCCTCGGGCCCGGAGCGGCGAAATGTAGGTTGACGATCTCGAGGGCCTCATTCAGCGTCGGCCAATCATCCGGTTCGAGCACAGCCACCTGGCCGTCGTTGTGCGGCATTTCCAGCGTGCTGAGCTTGGCCGGGTTGCGGACGGCGATCCCCATACCCCGAAAGTCATTAGTGGGGGAGAGCTCTCCATGGCTATACATCTCTTCGAGAACCGAAGCTGCCGAGGGAGCCAGCTCCTGGATGCATACCACGTCGGGGTTGAGGTAACGCAGGGATTCGGCGAAGCCCTCAGCATCAACCCTGGTCGACCATAGATTGGCCGTAAGCACCCGAATTCGCTCCATGGTTTAGGCATCGGCCCGGAGGCGGCGGGCTTAAGGCCTAACGGGCCGCCACCGGGTCCATTCGCAGGCGGGGAAGAAGGACGTGGACTAAGCCGCCGATTCCAAACGAAAAGAGCACGGTTCCCACCCCGATGGTTCCTCCCAGGACGAAGCCCACCACCAGAACCGTCAACTCGATACCTACACGTACAACTCCCAGTGGATATCCGCGGGCGGCCAGGCCTGTCATCAAGCCGTCGCGGGGACCGGGGCCCAGGCCGACTCCGATATATAGCCCGGTCCCCAGGCCGACCAGGAATATGCCGGCCAGGAGCGCAGCCCAGCGGAGCTCGAGGTTGGTGAACTCGGGAAGCGCCCAAATGGTGAGGTCCACGACTAACCCCACCACAATCACGTTGGCCACCGTGCCAATCCCGAATCGCTCTTTGAGGGGAATCCAGAGAGAGAGGACGATCAGTCCGGTGATGATCCCAACCGTGCCAATCGGAATGCCGGTCTTCTTCTCGATCCCCTGATGGAACACTGCCCAGGGAGAGAGGCCAAGGTTGGCGGTGACCATGAGGGCGATGCCCCAGCCAAAGAGCACCAGGCCGACGAATAGTCGAGGGAAGCGGCGTCTCAACTCGGCACGGTCTGGGAGCGGGAGCATCGAGGTAGCGTAACCCGGGCGGGGTTGGTTAAGAGACAGGAGGAGGCGTGTTTCGGTTCTCGCATATGGGTCTCCTCCTGGTCACGGAGATGATGGTTGCAACAGCGTGCAGCTCCTGGGCAGATGACGGGGACGACGCCAGTGCCGGTCTCGCCGACCGCTGGGAGGTGCTCCAGCAGCGGGTCCTCGAGGGCCTCGACTCACCGGGCGAGATTGATGACGCTGCCGCAAACAGCAATGCCGCCGCCATGCTGGAGCAGGCCCGGGCTGCGGAGTCGGTGGGCTGCACTGCCGCCCTCGCCGTCGGCTCTCCTCTGTTATGCGGCCGCCTCGA
>JAUXLW010000117.1 GCA_030623545.1 Acidimicrobiia bacterium
AAGCGATAATCGAGGCCGTCAACGCCCGGAGGCTGGACCGGGACCGGCTTGCCCAGGCAGCCGGAAGGGTCCGCCGCCTGGCGATGTCGGTCGCGCCGGTCGAGTGCGGTAGCTAGTGGCCTGTTGCACAAATAAGCACCGCGCTGGTCCGCGACAGACCACTAGAGCCTCTCGCCGGCGGTGATGCGCAGATCAACCTGGTTCTCGGGCGGCGCTAGAGGACACGACCATCGATAGCTGTGAACGCAGCTCGGGTGGTAGGCGTAGTTGAAGTCGAGGACGATGAGATCAGCCTCATGACCCAGATCGGCACCTTTGACTGTATCGAGCAGGTAGCGGCCCCCTCCGTAGGTCTCTTCGCCCGACGTGCCGTCCCGAAAGGGGAGGAAGACCCCGCCCCCGTAGGAATCGAGCCAGTACAAAGACAGAGCCAGCTCCCCGCCATGTAGCTCGAACTCGAGTTGCCCGAAGCGGCGGAAGGCTGTGAACCCCTGGTCGCTGTGGCCGATGGCCAGCTCTTCTTCGGGAATCGGTTCAACCGTCGCTTCGACTCGCCACCCGGGGTCATAATCAAAGAAGGGAAGTCCATCGAATTCGTCGAGGTCCCCGGGGTCGAGAGCCGTTTGTGAGTGGGAGGCGAACAGATCGTCGCGGGCCCGGCGCCATTGGGCCCAGGTCTCCTCACCGGGAGGGCCGTGACGGACCCGGCGATACATTTCGCTCACGGCCCGTCGATAATCCAGCAGGTCGAGTGTGTCATGTGGCTCTGCCATACCGGGAAATCTACGGCGGCGGCCGCAGCAGTAAGGAGATCACCACAGCCAGGCGGCCCCGCGCACTCCGCTCGAGTCACCGTGGGCGGCAGGGACCAGCGGGGTGACCACCTGATCGCCAAACACATGCTGTCCCCAGAGATCGGGGACCTTTTCGTAAAGGCTGGAGATCTGCGAGAGGCCGCCGGCAAGCACGATTACATGGGGGTCGAGCAGGTTGATCACCGCGGCCAGACTCCGGGCCAGTCGATCGGTGTAGCGATCCAGGCTGGCCACCGCCTGTGCTGCTCCGTCGGCTGCAGCGGCGGCAATTGCCTCGGCATCCATCCATGTGCCGGTGGCTCGCTCGTGATCGGCCGAGAGTCCCGGTCCGGATAGCAGAGTCTCGATGCAGCCGGCCAGGCCGCAATAGCAGGCCGGCCCGTTCCTCTCCTCCTCGGTAGACCAGGGGACCGGGTTGTGGCCCCACTCTCCTCCGATGGCGTTGGGACCGGTGAGGATCGATCGGTTCACGGCGATGCCTCCGCCCACCCCGGTGCCGAGGATCACTGCGAACACCGTCGGCATTGAGGCCCCGGCCCCGTCTGTGGCCTCCGAGAGGGCCAGGCAGTCGGCATCGTTGGCGATGCGTACCTCGCGAGCCAGGCTGCGGCTCAGGTCGGCTGCCAGTTCTCTTCCATTGAGCAGCGTGAGGTTGGCGTTCTTCATGAGGCCGGTTGTAGGGGATGTCGTCCCCGGGGTCCCGGCACCCACAGAACCGGCTTCACCAATTTCTGCTTCGACCTCCAGAACCAGATCGCGAACCGTGGCGACTATGTCTTCGTAGCTGTCGCTCCGGGTTGGCACCCGGCGTCTGGCTAGTTCTTCGCCGTCTGCGGCCAGGGCGATTGCCTCGGTCTTGGTGCCTCCAAGGTCGACACCGATTCTTATCATGCTGTGATCCTGGCCGACTGCCGTCAAGGTCTCAAGCCGATTGGCTCCTAACATCGCTGGTGTGGGTCCGTTGCAAGGTTTCACGATTCTCGAATTGGGTGGGATCGGTCCCGGACCATTCTGCGGGATGATGCTGGCCGATATGGGAGCCGAGGTCGTCCGCCTGCAGCGCCTCGGGGACGCTTCGGCTCCGGGACCATTCGAACCGCTCCATCGCGGAAAGAGCTGGCTGGCCATCGACTTGAAGGCCCCTGGTGCGTCCGAAGTCGTTCTACGGATAGTGCACCAGTCTCACGCTCTGATTGAGGGTTTTCGGCCCGGGGTAGCCGAACGTCTCGGGGTGGGGCCCGAAGAATGCCTGGATGCCAATCCGGCGCTGATCTACGGGCGAGTGACCGGGTGGGGCCAGGACGGGCCGCTGGCCGGAGCTGCCGGGCACGACATCAACTTCATTGCTCTCGCCGGCGTGCTCGACCTCATCGGCCCCAGCGGCCAACCCCCGGTCATTCCACTAAACCTCCTCGCCGACTTCGGAGGTGGAGGCATGCTGCTGGCCTTCGGAGTCGTTTGTGGTCTGCTGGAGGCGCAGGCTTCGGGCGTGGGTCAAGTGGTTGACGCCGCCATGGTGGATGGAGCGGCTCTCCTTTCGACCATGACCCATGGCCTGCGGGCCCAGGGGAGCTGGCCGGGGGAACGTGGCAACAACTTCCTCGACGGCGGTGCGCCGTTTTATCAGGTTTATGAAACGGCGGACGGGGGATACGTGTCTGTTGGTGCCATCGAGCCGGAGTTCTATGCCGAGCTGCTGGCAAGGCTCGGCCTGGGCGAGGACCAGCTGCCGTCTCAATTCGATCCTGCATCCTGGTCCGACCAGCGGGATCGACTCGCAGAGGTGTTCGCCACCAGGAGCCTGGCGGAGTGGCAGCAGGTGCTGGAAGGCACCGACGCCTGCTTTGCCCCCGTGAATTCTGCATGGGAGGCATACGCTCATCCCCACCTGGCGGCAAGAGAGACCTTCGTCGAGGTTGCTGGTCTCAGGCAGCCGGCACCGGCCCCGCGTTTCAGCCGCACCGCGGTGGGTGAGCCGGCACCGGCGGCGTCCGGTTCAGGCACCGGCGAAACCCTGACCCGCTTTGGCTTCGCGCCGGAGGAGATTGCGGAGCTTGCCTCCCGGGGTGTGATTCCCAATCCCTAGTGCTGTGTTTCGTAAATACGGTGTCCGTAATGCCGAGCACTCGGCGTCATCTGGCAAGGATCGACGACGAAGACGCACCTGACTCGTGCATCGAGGAGGAGGACGCAGCCAGGGGCGTCGAGGGCCGGCAGAACGTCATCGAATTTACGGAACGCTGCACTAGTTGATTACCACGCGGCCGATCGCCGACGCCGGTCCGGGGGAACCGGAGAACACGCCCCGCAGGTCGTAAAGGCCGCTCGAAAGGTCGAGTGGCGCAGTAAGGACGATGCGGTCGGTCTGGCCACCAGAGAGGCTTTGGATTCGTTCCGCTTGCGTGAAGACCATGCCCTCACTCCAGCGGTAGACCTCGGTCCCCGAATCGGGGTCGGTGAGTATGACGTCGGCCGATTGCCCCGACGGGAACGTGACCTCTACCGGGTCTGAGCCGGAGTTGGTGAGCAGGGCCACCCAGCTGGTTCCTTCTTTGTCGGCTTCTAGTGGCACCTGGACACGGAAGCTGAGGCCGCTGGAAGCGTCGTAACTGTTGAGCTCGATGCTCTGCACCTCCATGCGATTCCCACGCAACAGGCCGCTGATCCGCACTTCGTCTGCCCAGAAAACGTTCTGGTTGAAGTCAACACCCGCCAGCTGTGTCACATCCACCATGTCGAGGTCGATGGCCGGTTCCCCGCATTGGGGTGGGAACGACTCGAGGGATGTCGAGCACAACCGATATTGGCCGTCACCGGGGCGAGCCCAGAAGAAGCCCTGCACGCTGGCCACGCCACTCTTGTTTTGGGCCTCCTCTGGAGTGAGGAGGGGAGCACCGCGCGCTCCCGCCTGGTCCCTGACCGAGCCGCAGGCGGAGGCGAGCAATACGAGAGCGAGAACGGCCCCGACCGAAGGCCTCACGACACCGGGTTGAGGCGTCGAGCCCGCAACTGCCCGCAGGCGGCATCGATCTCCCGGCCCCGGGTGGCCCGCAAGGTGACGTTGGCTCCTCGCTTGCGAAGCCGGGCCATGAATGCTGAGGTCCTCTCGGCGGACGGGGCCTTGTCTGCAGTGAGCGGAGTCGGGTTGAGGGCGATGATGTTGATGTGGGCGCCGAGCCGGCCTGCGATGCGGGCAAGGCCGTCGGCTTGTTCAAGCGAATCGTTGGTGCCATCGATGAGAGTCCACTCTATGGAGGCCCGGCGGCCCGTCCTGGCGACGTAATACTCGGTGGCCGACACCACCTCTTCGAGCGGGTAGCGGCGGTTGAGCGGAACAAGTTGGCTGCGTAGCTCGTCGTCGGCGGCGTGCAGGCTCACCGCCAGGCTCACCTTCCAGGGCTCATCGGCGAGGCGGCGGATTGCCGGCGCCACCCCAACTGTGGAAACAGTGATCGAGCGCGCCGACCTCCCCATGAGCCCGGTCATTCGGTCGATGGCGCTTTTCACGTGCCGGTAGTTGGCCAGGGGCTCACCCATGCCCATGAAGACGATGTTCGTTATGTGGTCGGGAGTTCCCGGCATGGGGTTGGCCGTGAGATAGGCCGAGGCATATGCCACCTGAGCCACGATCTCACCGGATAACAGGTGGCGTTCGAACCCGAACTGTCCGGTGGCGCAGAACGTGCAGGCCATGGCGCAGCCGGCCTGGCTCGAGATGCACAGTGTCACTCGTTTCGGGTAGCCCATGAGGACGGCCTCGATGCTCACGCCGTCCGGGGTCCGCATGAGCCACTTGACGGTCCGGCCTTTGTCGGCCGTTTGTTCCACTTCCACCACGAACGGCCACAGGTCGAGACTCTGGCGCAGCCCGGCAGGCAGATTCGTCATCTCGCCGGTGGTAAGAACCGGGGTGTCGTATAGCCAGGCTGACAACTGGGCCGTCCGGTAGCCGGGCTCGTTGGGGACTACGGAGGCGAGGTCCTCGGGTTCGGTCAGGTAGAGCACCCGGCAACCACTAGCTCTCGAGCTGTTTGGCCTGAGCGATCCAATCGGCGACGTTGGCTCGCGAATCGAACCGGGCCGCAACCATTGCGGGGTCGGCGGCGGCTAATTCGGCGAAAGTGGTGATTCCGATATCCGTGAGCTTTTTGGCAGAAACCGGGCCGACACCTTTGATTCTGGTGAGGTCGTCAACCGTCGATACGGAGGACGGCGTCGGGTCCGGCACGGCTTTGAGCTCGAGGGGCCGGCCTTCCCAGGCACCCTCGGATGGTACCGGCTGCCCTTTTTGGCGGGCGTACCAGACGGCTCCGGCCACCGC
>JAUXLW010000143.1 GCA_030623545.1 Acidimicrobiia bacterium
CCCGTTCCTTCTCAGTGCCGGGTGGGGGACAAGGCACTGACCGACGTGCTCGACGAAGCTGCCATCGACGAACTGGTTGATCGGACGCGCAAGGGTGGCGCCGAGATCGTCGGGCTGCTCAAAACTGGCAGCGCGTATTTTGCTCCGTCGGCGGCTGCCGCCGAGATGGTGAGGGCCATCCTTGGTGACACCAACCAGCAGATGCCGGTGTGTGCCTGGACAACTGGAGAACATGGGATCTCTGACGTCTATCTGGGTGTCTCGGCCCGATTGGGGGCGGGGGGAGTGAAGGAAATAGTTGAGCTCGACCTAACGGCAGAGGAAGCCGCCGCGCTCACAGAAGCCGCCACCGCCGTCAAAGCCAAAGTGGCCGAGCTCTACGAGCTCGAGCTCGACTAGTGGCCTTGCTTCGGCGCCGCGTGACGCGCCACCACTACCATTCCGGTTCGAAAACTCGATAAGGAGTACCCAAATGGCCGTGAAATTCCTCTCCGAAGACTGGATCGACGCCGTCAATGGAGCTCTCGCCACTGACGAGGACTACAAGTCGTCGACTGCCACGACAGAGATAGCCCTCCAATTCGAAGTCGGTGACGGGCCGGACGGGGATGTTCAGTATTCCGTAGCGATGGCGAATGGCGTCACGACGTTCGGTTTGGGCACGGCTGAGGAAGCCGACGCCACCATCCGCAACGACTACGAGACCGCGTCGGCCATTTCCAAGGGTGACCTCAACACCCAGGCCGCTTTCATCTCCGGCAAACTCAAGGTCGAGGGCAACCTCGCCAAGATAATGATGAATCAGTCGGCGTTCACGAGCCTGGCTAACTCGCTGGCCGGAATGGACATCGAGTATTAGATAGCAGTAGGCAGGAGGCAGTAGGCAAGAGGCAGTCGGCAGGAGGCGGTAGGCAAGAATCTTTGCTTATTGCTTATTGCTTATTGCTTATTGCTTATTGCTTATTGCTTATTGCCGATCAATGCTGCCCGGTCAGTCTCCGTTGCTTGACCTTGCCAGACGCGTAGTCACGATTCATCAGGGCGATGAAATCGAGGCTGATGTCTTTGGGGCACGCCGAGGTGCATTCGCCGATGTTGGAGCAGGCACCGAAAAACTCTTCCATGGTGTCGACCATGTTGACTGTGCGGGCCCAGCGTTCAGCCTGGCCCTGCGGTAGCAGGTTGAGGTGAGCGATTTTGGCCGCAGTGAAGAGTTGAGCGGCGCCATTGGGGCAGACAGCGACGCAGGCCCCGCAGCCGATACAGGCGGCCGCGTCCATGGCGGCCTCCGAGGCATCTTTTGGCACCGGGACCAGGTTGGCATCGGGAGCGCTGCCGGTGGGCACGGTGATGTACCCGCCGGCCTCGATGATGCGATCGAATGCGCTGCGGTCCACCACGAGATCCCGAACGATCGGAAACCCGAGAGCTCGCCACGGTTCGATAGTGATGACATCCCCGTCCCTGAACTTTCGCATGTGCAGTTGACACGTAGCGGTGCTCCGCTGGGGCCCGTGGGGAATACCGTCGATCATGAGACCGCAGGTTCCGCAGATTCCTTCCCGGCAATCGTGATCAAACTCGATAGGCACTTCGCCGGCGGCGACCAGCTGCTCGTTGACGGTGTCGAGCATTTCCAGGAACGACATTTCGTGGCTGATATCGGAGGCGTCGTAGGTGACGAACCCGCCCGGAGTGCTCGGGCCTTCCTGGCGCCAGACCTTCAGCGTGACGTTCACTTGTAGCTCCTGGTGGTGAGCTCAACGTTCTCGAACACGAGCTGTTCCTTGTTCAGCGTCGGTTCCGAGTCGGCCCCCGTCCACTCCCATGCTGCGGCATAAGCGAACTCGTCGTCGCGACGCTGCGCTTCGCCGTCCTCAGTCTGGTGTTCCTCGCGGAAGTGACCGCCGCACGACTCCTCCCGGTTGAGGGCATCGCGGCACATGAGCTCGGCCAACTCGAAGAAATCTGCCACCCGGCCGGCCTTCTCCAGGGATTGGTTGAGCGTCTCGCTGTCTCCGAGAATCCGGACGTCCTTGTAGAACTCCTCACGGAGGGCGGGGATCTCGCTCAGGGCCTTCTCCAAGCCGGGACGGTTCCGAGTCATGCCGCAGTACTCGATGAGGATCATGCCGAGCTCCCGGTGGAACCAGTCGACAGAGCGGGATCCCTTGATGCCCATGAACATGCTGAGCCGGTCGTTGACCTCCCGTTCGGCATCCTTGAACACCGGGTCTTCACTGGAGACCGGATCGGTATTGAGGTACTTGGCCAGGTAGTTGCCGACGGTGTAGGGGAGCACGAAATAGCCGTCGGCCAGGCCCTGCATCAGGGCGCTGGCGCCGAGGCGGTTGGCGCCGTGGTCTGAGAAGTTGGCTTCGCCGATCGCATAGAGGCCGGGCACCGTGGTCATGAGCTCGTAGTCGACCCACAGGCCACCCATGGTGTAGTGAGGGGCGGGATAGATGCGCATCGGTACCTCGTAGGGGTTCTCATCTGTGATGCGCTCGTACATTTCGAACAGGTTCGAATACCTGGTTTCGATGACGTCACGACCCAATCGCTCGATTGAGTCTCGGAAGTCGAGGTAGACCCCGTTGTGAAGCGGCCCCACCCCCTTGTTGTGATCCATCTGCTGTTTGGCGGCCCGTGAGGCGACGTCGCGGGGCACGAGATTGCCGAAAGCCGGGTAGCGGCGCTCCAGGTAGTAGTCGCGCTCGCTTTCGGGTATGCCGGCGGCCGGGCGCGGGTCTTCTGCCTTCTCCGGTACCCAGATGCGACCGTCATTGCGGAGCGACTCGGACATGAGTGTGAGCTTGGATTGGAACTCGTCGCTGGCGGGGATGCAGGTGGGGTGGATTTGAGTGAAAGCGGCATTGGCGAAATACGCACCTTTACGATATGCCCGCCAGATGGCCGTCCCGTTGCAGGCCATGGCGTTCGTGCTCAAGTAATACGCGTTGCTGTAGCCGCCGGTGGCCAGCACGACCGCATGGGCAGAATGTGTCGTAATTTCGCCGGTAGCTAGATCCCGAACGACAACCCCGACTGCCCGGCCGTCTTTGAGCACCACCTCGAGCATCTCGGCCCGGGTGTGAAGCTTGACGGTTCCGATGCCCACCTGGCGGGCCAGCGCCTGATAGGAGCCGAGGAGCAGCTGCTGGCCGGTTTGTCCCCGAGCGTAAAAAGTGCGCGACACCTGGACGCCACCGAAAGAACGGTTGTCGAGCAGGCCGCCGTATTCACGAGCGAACGGCACACCCTGGGCGGTGCATTGATCGATGATCTCATTGCTGACTTCGGCCAGCCGGTACACATTGGCCTCGCGCGAGCGGTAGTCGCCTCCCTTGATCGTGTCGTAAAACAACCGGAAAATGCTGTCGCCGTCCCCGCGGTAGTTCTTGGCGGCGTTGATCCCCCCTTGGGCCGCGATGCTGTGAGCCCGTCGCGGGCTGTCGTGATAGGTGAAAACGTCGACGTTGTAGCCAAGCTCGCCCAACGTAGCTGCCGCCGAGGCTCCTGCCAGGCCGGTGCCGATGACGATGATCTTGAACTTGCGTTTATTGGTCGGCGCCACCAGCTTCATGTTGAAGCGGTAGCCCTCCCACTTCTCGGCCAACGGGCCGTCGGGGACCTTGCTGTCAAGAATCATGAGCCCACCAGGCCGGTGCTGATGGCAAGCGGGATGCTGATGTTGCCGATGACGATGACGGCCGTCAGACCCAGTGCGAAGTTACGCCGCCATTGGTTGAAGCGGGGGCTCGTGACGCCCAGACTCTGAAACATGCTCCAGGCTCCGTGGAGGATGTGGAGCCCGAGGGCGAGGTTGGCGACCACGTACCAGCCGGCCACGAGCGGATTCTTGAGGCCATTGATGAGGTTGGCCCTGGCATTACCTTGTTCGAAATTGGTGTGAACGAAGCCCCAGCCCCAGGTGAGGTGGGCCAGGTGGTAGCCGATGAAGAGAAGCACCACCACTCCAGTCCACAACATGTAGCGAGAGGCGAAGCTGGCTTCGATCCAGTCCTGGCGCTCATACCCGATGGGCCTGGCTTTGCGATTCTTCCACCACAGTGTGAAACCGGCGTGAACGTGGATGGCAAACGCTGCGATAAGGCCGAGGCGGGAAGCCCACAGGATGAGAGTTCGAGAAAAGATCGGCTCGCCGAAGTCTCGGAGCCCCTCCGCATACTCGTTCAACCTGGCCGGCTCCTCGTACAGGTGGAGATTTCCGATCATGTGGAAGAAGAGGAAGCCGAGCCCGGCGATCCCGGAAAGAGCCATCACCCATTTGCGGCCAACATTCGAGCCATAGAACTCGAGGAACCAGGGGAGCTTCCTCGTCCGGGTGGGTGTCTGAGTCGCCATTGCCTATGCGAAAGCTAGCAAGAGAGGGGTCTCCGGCAAGCACAGCCGACTGCCGACTGCTGGCATGGCTCCTCTCCCACGGAGTGAAACGCAGTGGGGGAGGTTGGGAGGGGGTGGTTTCCAACAACGGCGCCCTGAGCGACGCGACGGTGAGGCCCGAGGGTTGAATCAAGAGCCGGTCTGGCACGCACCGAACCAGCAACTAATTGTTGAGCACC
>JAUXLW010000196.1 GCA_030623545.1 Acidimicrobiia bacterium
CGGATGCGCCAACACGGCCTCAGCGGCGGGGCACTGATGCTGATAACCGGGACACCGGATGAGCAGAACTTGGCCATATTTCAGACACTCAAGCGCGACTATGCCCGAACTGTGCTTATGGTGGTTGCCGACGACGAGCCGGAATCGATCGGGCCCTTCAAGCTCGGTGGAGCGGCGACGGTCGTGGTATCTGCAGATGGCGACTGGGCTCCGGCCTGGTCCGAAGCAATGAGGATGAGATGGCCTATCGCCTCACTTGGATAGCCGGCCTCGGGCTACTCGGCCTGGTGATTGCCCGTCTCAGCAGGCTGCTCCTGCCAACTGAGTCGGGGCTTCCCTGGCCTGTTGTATTGATCATGGCGGCTGCGTTGGGTGGGATCGTTACCTGGGCCGCCACTCAGGCGCGCCTCGGCTTCGGCTGGGTGGTGCTGATCAACGTCGTCCTGTTCGGGCTCTTTCTGTTCATCTACGTCGGAGGGGACATTGCGGAGTCGGCCATTCCGCCGCTCGACGTTATCGACGACGTCAGACACGAAATGGGCGACGCTCTGACCGTTTTCCGGTTCTCGGCTCCACCGGTGGTTCCGCTTGTCGGGCTCGTGGCCCTGATTGGAGTGCTTTTGTGGGTCCTGACGGGGCTGGCAGTGTGGGGAGTGCTGCGAAACAACCCTTACCTGGCAGTGGTGCCGCCGGTGGTGCTATATCTTCAGCTGGCCGTCATCGATCGCCAGGACGCTGCCTGGGGTTGGATGTTGGCTTTCCTGGTCCTGGTCGGCCTTGGTCTGGTGGCGATCGCCGCCGACCAGCGATCGGGCGGGAGTCATGCCGGCAGCGGGTTTCAGGCGGCGCGTGTGCGAGGTGTTGCAGTTCCGTTGCTGTCGGTCGCCGTGGTCGCCGCCGGCGCACTGGCGGCAACGTCGGCCCTGGGTGATCAGGTACCACAGAGCGGCGTATTCGACTGGCGGACCCAGGCCGGGCTCGGCGCCGGTTACGGAAGCATCTCGTACAACCCGTTCATTGACATCCAGCGCTCATTGGTGTCTAACAGCGACACGCCGATCTTCACAGCCAAGTTGGAGGGTGAAAACACCGACAACGTCTACTGGCGATTGCTGACCATGGACACTTTCAACGGCGACTGGTGGTATGCCTCCGCGGCCGAGCTGGAGAGCATCCAGGACACCCGGTGGGAGAGGGATGACTTTGCGTTCCGTGGTCGCACCGAGTCGATTTCCGCCGAAGTGACCATTCTCAAACTCCAAACTCAGTGGTTGCCTGCCCCCTACTCGCCCACCAGCGTGGAGTCGAAGGCGAGGCTGATCGACACCACGACGCGCATCAGGCCCGATGATGCCTCAATCCACATCGATGGTGTCACCAGGAGCGGAATGGTGTATCAGCTGACCGCCGACATCCCTCAGCCGGACGTGCGGATTCTGGCGGGAGGTCGGGACGGTTCTCTGTCTCCCCTCTTCGAGGCGGCGGCCCAGGAGAGTCGGTTCCCACCTGTGCCCGCTCCCGGAGCCAGCCTCGAGCTCCCCACCGCCGACCACGAGCGGTACACAGACCTTCCCAGGGACTTCCCGCCCGCCATCTCCAAGCTGGCCCGGGACCTGACCTTCGGCCTCAAGACCGACTACGAAAAAGGCCTGGCGCTTGAAAACTATTTCCGGGGCCCTGGCAGCATCTTCACATACTCGATCGACATCCCGCCCAATGAGCGCAACAGCGGCCTGGAAGAGTGGCTGCTCGGAGACTCACCCGGATCGCGAACCGGATACTGCGAGCAGTTCTCAGCTTCAATGGGTGTCATGGCCCGCAGCCTCGGCATACCCACCCGAACGGTCCTCGGCTTCACCCCCGGCCAGTTGCGTTCCAACGGCACCACCACCGTGATCCGGGACCGCAATGCCCATGCCTGGGTTGAGCTGTGGATGCCCTCCCAGGGCTGGGTACGTTTCGACCCGACGCCTCGAGGGGATGGGGTCAATCCCTCCACCTCGGCCGATCTCGGCTTTGATCTGGACAGGTACCTGGACCAGGTGGCGGCTGATGAACAGGCCCGCCTCGACAACGCCGCGGTGCCTCCCGCGGTGCCACCACGCGAGCTGGATCCTGGAAATGAGATATTCGTCCCCTCCGGCTTCCTCGACTCGGTGGGCGGATTCCAGCTTCCGAGCTGGCTTATCCCCAGCATCCTTTGGACGCTGTTTATTGGCCTTGCGGCCGGTGTCGTTCCCTTCCTCAAGCGTCGCCGCCGGCGCTACCGCTTGCGGCGACTCGACGACGGCGACGTGGAAGCGGCCTGGGTTGAGATGGTCGACCATCTGCTCGATTCCGGCTTCCGGGTAGACCCGGCCTCAACGCCCTCCGAAGTGGCCGCCCTCACCGATGTGGCAATGGGGCCGCTGGCGTCTGTGTACAGCGAGTCGACCTATGGGCCCGAGTCCGAGATGCCGGCCGAAGCGGTGGAAACCGCCGCTGCCAGCCTGCACGCCACCGTCACCCGCATGCGAAGCCGCATGAGTCGCTGGGAGAGGACCCGGCGGATCTATCGGATGAAGTCGCTGCTCCCCGGCTGGGTCAAGCGAGCCCAGCAGCAGCGCCGACGCCGGGACTAGTGCTCTCGGCGAGGTTTAGTTACCGGAAGCTTCCTGCATGATGTCGTCTTCGACCTCACGCAAGGTCTCGAGGAATTTCTCCCGATCCAGCTCGAAGCGAGTGACGTCTTCTGCGACCGAGCGGGCGATCTTGTCGATGGCACCGAAGAAAGCCATCTGCCCTTCCCGGAGGGCGTCGAGCAAAGTCTCGTCGTCGACCGAGTAGATCGTGGCGCCGTCGGTTACTAGAGAAACCTCAGAGAGATGTTGCTCCATGTTGCCGGTCCGGCGCAGGTAATTCCACGCCCGCCGCACTCGTTGCAACGACATTCCGTTGTCAAGAAGACTCTTGACGACCCGCAGAGCCACCAGGTCTCGGAAGGAGTAGAGGCGCCGCTTGCCGGGGCGCCCACCGGTGGTTTGTAGGGAAGGGACGACAAGGCTGACCCGATCCCAATAGCGAATTTGGTGTGCAGTGCAACTCGTGAGATTGATCGCCTGCTGCGCCGTGAACCCTTCCAACCCATTCCTCCGCGTTGCCCTGATGTCGTAACGGTTGACCGCTGTCGCCCGCCATTTGTCCCCGCGCCTGCGGGATAGCCACTCTAGCTACGCGCGACCTAGCGCCGCCACTTGGAACGGAAGCCGCCAACCCACCGATCCCATCCCAGACTGGATGGGCCCCGGCCGGTGGTTTTGCGCCGGAAGGCGACAACGAAAAAAGAGGCCGACACCACCATGATTCCAAAGCCGACCATCGCCACCCAGGTGGATATCAGGAAAAAAACCAGCATCATCACGAGACCCAAAATGAACCCGACCGCGGCCCGTTGCGATGTGCGGCGAAAAACGTCGACGCTCAAAACTCGCAAAACGGCCTTGGCGAGCTTGGGGTCGTCCTGCATGAACTGACGTTCGATCTCGTCGAGAATCTCTTGTTCTTTGTCGTCAAGCGGCACTTGCGACTCCATGGATAACCAGCAGCACTTCAGTATACCGTTATCAACGTTTTCGACTCCAGGGTTATTCGGGAGGTTCGACCAATCGTGCCGGCGTGACGGCCGAATCTCCGAACCGGATGCGAATCGCATCGACCGCC
>JAUXLW010000246.1 GCA_030623545.1 Acidimicrobiia bacterium
CTGCGACGACCACAACGACCACGAGCTCCACAACCACCACAATTCCGAATCCGGGCGTGTCGATTTTCCTCAGGGATTTACGGGGCTCATCTGCAAGTTCCGGGGATGGGTGGGAGGCGAGCGTGCGTGTGACGATCGATGCCACGAAGGGCGGTGTCGATCTGCGGGGCATCATGGTCACCGGGGCCTGGGCAGGTGTGTTCGACGCCGAGGTCAGCGGTCAAACCAATCGTCAGGGACGGGTCACCTTCAACACTCCACTTCTAACCTCAGGTGAGCTCCTGGTCTTTCAGGTCAAGCCCGTCTTCCACCCGGAGTATTTCTATGACTCCGGCCTCAACCTGGCCGATTCCGCCATCACTATTACCCGAAGTAGCGACCATCCAGTGCAACTCGCCAGGCTGTTTCGCTGACCGGTCCCGGGGCACGCACCACTGGATGCAGTAACGTGCCCTAATGCCGACATTCGATATTGTGTCCGAGGTTGACCGCCAGGAGGTCCGCAACGCCGTGGACCAGGCGGCCCGTGAGGTAGCGACGCGCTACGACTTCAAGGGCACCAACACCACGATCCGGGTAGGGGACGACGAAATCGTGTGCGAATCGTCAACGGATAACCGGCTCGATGCAGCCGTTGATGTGCTCAAGGAGAAACTGGTCCGACGAAAAGTGTCCCTCAAGGCCCTGAGCGGCGGGACCCCCAAAGAGATCGGGGGTGCCCGCTACCAGGCCACCTTTGGGATAAGCAGTGGTATCGCTCAGGACGCGGCCAAGGAACTCTCGAAGGTCATCCGGGACACGAAGATCAAAGTCCAGGTGCAGGTTCAGGGAAATCAGTTGAGGGTGCAGGGCAAGAAACGCGACGACTTGCAGCAGGTCATCGCCGCCGTCAAAGATCTCGATTATCGCCTGCCCCTCCAGTATGTGAATTTCCGCGACTGAGGTGGAGTTCGGACTGCAAACTCGGGGGTCGTTCGACTACCTGCGACGGGCTGCTCACTGGGCAGAGGCCCATGGAGTAGTAACGCTGGCCCTACCCGACCACTATGTCGCCGGCCGCTCGGCCGATGGCGAGGGCTACGACACCTCCTCCAGCGACATCTTTCCTTACCTCGGTGCGCTGGCTACGCAGACCGAAAGCATCGAACTGGCCACGCTGGTATCACCCATCACCTTTCGCCACCCGGCTCACCTCCTGAAGTTGGGCTTGGCTCTCGATGACATCACCGACGGGCGATTCGCCCTCGGCTTCGGAACCGGCTGGATGCGCTCTGAGCACAGGATTTTCGGATTCCCTTTGCCCGGCTGGAAAGAGCGTTTCGATCGGCTCGAGGAGGCCCTTCAATACGTTACGGCTGCACTGGCGGAAGACGGGCAGGGCTTCGACGGTGAGTACTACTCATTGGCGCCGGGGAGCCAGGATCCCAAACCGCGCAACCTGCGGATCATCCTCGGCGGGTCGGGGCCGAGTAGAAGCCCGAATCTTGCCGGCCGATTTGCCGACGAGTTCAATATCTACTCACTCCCGGCCCCCGACTTGCACCGGCGCATCGAGGTTGCCTATGTCGCGGCAGAAGCGGGGGGCCGGGATCCGAGCCGGCTCATGATCTCCAGCACCGGGGCCCCGGTCATCGGCTCCAACCATGCTGAGTTTCAGCAGCGCCTGCAAGCTGTTGCCGACGCCCGGGGAGTTGACGTCGAAAAACTCGAGAAATCTTCCCGGGACATCGCTATGCCGTTTGGAACCCATGCGGAGGCGGCCGAGACCTTTGCCGAGACCCGTGCGGCCGGCATCACCCGTTATTACGTCCAGATCTCCGGCAGCATGGATTTCGACTACGCGGCCGAGGTCATCGAGGTCCTCGGCAACGAATGAACGGCTAGGCCCTTACGACCAGCGAATCCATGAGCTTGCGGCTCGACCGGCTGATTTCACGTATGGCCCGATCAAATGACTTCTCGTTGACCTTGGATGGCTGGCGATAACCCGAGATC
This sequence comes from Acidimicrobiia bacterium, assembly GCA_030623545.1. Taxonomy (GTDB): domain Bacteria; phylum Actinomycetota; class Acidimicrobiia; order Spongiisociales; family SHLN01; genus JAUXLW01. Next base: position 1,996 of record JAUXLW010000246.1, read on the forward strand.
TTGCGAACGAACTGCCGGGCGGCGGCGTCCAGATCGTCGTCGCTAACGATCATCTCAGGGTTGCGGAGGGTTTTGATGCTTCGACACATCGCAGCAGGATATGGTGACTGGCCCCGACTTCCAACCCACGCCGGGTTGTTCCGGAAGACATCAGGGTTTGGCCTTACAATGAGTGGCCGACGGCTCCTATAAGGAACCGGGAACCTGGCTTCAGCTGACATTGCGAGCTGCCGACAGACAACATGGTGAGCCGATGACCGACCGAATCCAGCTAGGCAGAATGACGAACCCCGTGCGCGGCTTCATGCACGGGGCGGCGGCAGTCGTCTCTGTTGCCGGCCTGGTGCTGCTGGTGGTTCGATCGAGCCCGGACGGCATTCGGGTGTTCAGCATGGTGGTTTTCGGCGTCAGCCTCGTCGCCCTCTACACGGCCAGTGCCCTGTATCACTCGATCCCCTGGCGGGAGAAGTGGGACAGCCGGATGCGGCGGGTAGATCACTCGATGATATTTGTGCTTGTTGCCGGCACTTACACCCCGGTGGCGATCAACGTGCTGGGGGGAGCCTGGCGGGTAGTGACTCTCTCCGTGGTGTGGGGTCTCGCCGCTATCGGAATTGCTCAGAAAATCGCCCTACCCCGAATCCCGAGTTGGTTCTCGATAACCATTCAGACCACCATGGGCTGGTTTGCCATCATCCCGTTC
>JAUXLW010000193.1 GCA_030623545.1 Acidimicrobiia bacterium
AAGAAGCCAATGAAGACGGCAGGAAACAGGACCAGGGCAATCCTGACATCGTCTGTTGAGATCTCGTCGGCGGCGGTCCGCACTCCGACCGTGACGAGGATGCCAATAATGAAGACCGCGTTGAGGCTTGAACGGAGCATGCCGCCGCTCGCGTCGCGATAGAGCAGAGCCAGGGGAGGGCCCCCGATGGAGGCCACCAGCCCGGTGGCTCCGGAGACGGTTCCCGCTGCGAACTTGATCGCCCTGGTGCGCGGCACCGTCACTCCACTGCCGATGACTACCACCGCACTGAGGACAATCCCGCCGATCAATAGTTCGACGGCCGAGTCGCTGAGAGTCTTGAGCAGCACAATCCCGACAACAGCCCCCGGGATGCGTCCGGCCAGGATCCAACTAACCCCGTGGAGGTCCACGTGGTGCCACTCGCGGCTCACCATTGCTATTGCCAGAGGGAGGCTGATCAATAGCTGGGGCACGGGCGCCAGGTCGCCGTCGAGCAGTGAGAGGACTGGAACCGACACCACCGCCAGACCAAAGCCGAGAGTTCCCTGGAGGGCCGCTGCCACCGCCGTCACGGCGAAGGCGAGGACGAGCACATTGGTGTCTACCGGCATGCGAGGAGCCTATCTGTGCAGGGGCGCGATCCCGGCCGGGCTAGGTCCTAACATCGTGCCGATGTCAGTCACCCTCGACACGATCGCCAATCTCGCCAAGAAGCGCGGCTTTGTGTTTCCGTCTTCGGAGATATACGGCGGACTGCGCTCTGCCTACGACTACGGGCCCCTCGGTGTCGAGTTGTTGCGCAACGTCAAGGCCGAATGGTGGCGGTCCATGGTGCGTGATCGGGACGACATAGTCGGCCTCGACTCGGCGATCATTCAGGATCGACAGGTGTGGGCCGCCTCAGGCCACGAGGCCTCATTCACCGATCCGCTGGTGGAATGCACCAATTGCAACAATCGGTTCCGCCCTGACAAGCTCGAGGATGCCGGCGTCTGCCCTAACTGTGGCGAGCGGGACAGCTTCACCGAGGCCCGCCAGTTCAACCTCCTGCTCAAGACCCACCTGGGCCCTGTCGAGGATGAGGCGGCGCTGGCCTATCTTCGGCCGGAGACCGCACAGGGCATCTTCATCAATTACGAGAATGTGCGGCGCACGATGCGGCTCAAACTTCCGTTCGGCATTGCCCAGATCGGTAAGTCGTTTCGCAACGAAATCACCCCGGGGCAGTTTGTGTTCCGCACCAGGGAGTTCGAGCAAATGGAAATGGAGTACTTCTGCCGGCCGGAGGAGGCCGCAGAGTGGTTCGCCTATTGGCTCGAGCAACGAATGGCCTGGTATGTGGATCTGGGGATGGACAAAGACAAACTGCGGCTGCGCGCTCACGATGAAGATGAGCTTTCCCACTACTCCACGACCACTTCTGACGTCGAGTACCAGTTCCCCTGGGGTTGGGACGAGCTCGAAGGAATCGCCAATCGCACGGACTTCGACTTGCGGGCCCACACGGAGCAAAGTGGCCAGGACTTGAGTTACTACGACCAGGATCAGGACGAGCGGTTCTTCCCTTATGTCATCGAGCCTGCTGCCGGCGCCACTCGCACCACCTTCGCTTTCCTGATCGACGCCTACTCCGAAGAAGAGGTTCGCGGCGAAACCCGCGTCGTTCTCAAGCTCGACCCCAGGCTGGCCCCGGTGAAGGTGGCGGTGCTTCCGCTCTCCAAGAAGGAAGAGTTGATGCCGGACACCAGGGCCGTGGCGGGCGCCCTGCGCTCGAGCTGGCAGCTGGAGGTGGATGTCACCCAGTCGATCGGGCGTCGCTACCGACGCCAGGATGAGATCGGCACGCCGTTCTGTGTCACCGTCGACTTCGACACCCTCGACGACAAAGCCGTCACAGTTCGCGACCGGGACACAATGAACCAGGATCGGGTGGCCATCGACCAACTACTTGCCTACTTGCGCGAACGCCTCCCGTAGGGGATCCTCCTAGAGGCCCTCCATCTTCAGTACCTCGTCATAACCGTCAAGTTGTCGGTCGCGTTCTTGATCGGTCCAGCCCAGCTCGGCAGCCATCACCTCGGCCACCTCGCCGGCGAGGGCCCGGCCGTGGTCTTGCAGGATCCAGGCCAAATGGGTTCGACGCAGGAGCACGTCGGCGATGGTGGCCGCTGCCTCATGAGCGACTAGATAACGCACCTCGGCGTCGGCCAGCCGGCCGCCACTCAAGAGCTCGAAGTTCGGCGCCTCGAGGATCTGGGCCGCCTCGCTTCCGTACCGCTGGTAGACGTCGTCGAGGTACCTGGTGGGCGTGGTCCCGGCGGGAAGCTTCACGGTTTTAGCCCCCGAACCCACCAGCGGAGTGTCGCGGGTGCGGGAGCGGCGTTTTACTCCGAGGTGAGCCGCGACCTTGTCGGCAACCTTCTTAGCCAACGGTCGATATCCGGTCAGTTTGCCCCCTACTACCGCCACGTGGCCCGGCGTCACCTGGCGCACCTTGGGAGAACGCGATGCTTTGGCCGTGTTTCCTCCGCTGGCGGCGAGCGCTCGGATCCCGGCCACTGCCGTTACGTAGGGGATGTCGGTGACGGTGAGATAGCGGCGCAGCTGGTTGAGCAAATAGTCGATGTCCTCCTGGTCGGCGACGGGATGGTCGGGGTCGCCATAAAACGGCGTATCGGTGGTGCCCACCCAGGTTGAGCCGAGCCAGGGGATGAGGAATAGCACCCGCCCGTCTTCGGTCTCGGGAAGAACCAGAGTGGCTCTGTCGATGCCGAGTACGCCCGGGTCGATGGCGAGATGCACCCCTTTGGCCAGCATCACACCTTCCCGCTTGGCCTGCCCGGCGGGGGGGAAGGGGCCCGTGGCTGAGACCACCGCCCGGCTGTGGATGTAGTGGGTCTGGTTGCCGAGCCGGTCGAAGAGCTCCACCACAAACCCTCCGGGCTCGGGATGGACGGTCTCGACGTGAGCCCAATTCACCGCCGTGGCCCCGAAGTGCCTGACGGCGGTCTTGGCCACCGCCAGGGTGAGCCGGGCATCGTCGGTCAGGGCGTCGTAGTAGGAGAATCCGCCCGTTAGGCCGGCGGGGTCGAGAAGGGGGGCCTTGGCCAGCACCTGTTCCCTGCTGAGCTTGCGATGGCGCCGCTTCGAGCGGCGGCCCAGCCGGTCGTAAAGGGCCAACCCCAGATGAAACGCGTATGGGATCAGCAGAGGGTGCCGGATCCACCGGGGCACGTCGCCGAAGCCTCGATCGCGGTAGTAGGGGAGTATGAACTCGAGGGGTTGGAACAGGTAGTCGGCGTTCCGTTCGAGCACTTTTTGTTCCAGCAAACCCTCCCGGACCAGCCCGAAGCGAAACTGTGGCAGGTAGCGAATCCCCCCGTGCAGCAGCTTGGACGATCGGCTCGAAGTCTCGGACGCGAAGTCGGTCCTTTCCAGCAGGGCGACGCTCAACCCTCGAGTGGCCAGGTCGAGGGCAGTGCCTGCCCCGACGATGCCGCCCCCGACCACGACCGCGTCGAACCGCTCTGCGGTCTGCAGACGATCGAGGTGGGAGGCGCGGTCCCAGGTCATGGTCCCAGGATACGGCTGGTCCTGGCTGTCTCCGACGGGGGGTACTCTTTGCAGGTGGCTTATCAGCGGGAAGTCATCGATAGAGTGTGGGCAGCCAAGAACCTGGTCGAGCTGGTCGGCGTGGTAACCAAGGTAAAGAGGTCGGGCCGCAACGCCATGGCCGTGTGCACATTTCATCAT
>JAUXLW010000197.1 GCA_030623545.1 Acidimicrobiia bacterium
CTTGCCGTATTTGAGCTTGAAGAAAATGTTGAACGTCGACTCCAGCACGGCGCCATTCATGGCCGACGAAGCCAGCAATGCCGGGGCCACGAACGCCGTGTAGTCGACCAATTCTTCACCAGGGCCGGTTACGTCTCCGACCAGAGCCCCCAGGCCCACTCCGATGGAGAACAAATAGAACACCGGCTCGAGAAAGCCCGAGAACAGCACCTTCCAAATGTGCTTCGACGCCATCCAGTTGCGCTCCAGGAGACGCTGGGCGCGTATTTCGCCGCGGTAGCCGGCCAGACCGGACTGAGGGTCGACGGCGATCCCGGTCATACCAGCAACTTCCGGTCAAGGAACCGGACTGCCAGCGCGGTTCCTATCACCAACACCACTACCAGGTAAGCCAGGTGAACCCACATTGACGTACTTGAAACCAGCGGCGCCTCCAGGTCGGAGAGCACGAGCTTGCGCACCAGTTCGACGCCGTGATAGAGGGGAGTGAGCGGGGCCAGCGGTTCCAGCCAATCGGGTAGTTGTGAGACCGGGAAGAAGGTCCCCGAGAACAGAAACAACGGGACTATTCCGAATCGGAACAGGTTGGCAAGCCCTATCTCGTTTTCGAGGGTGCAGGTGTATGCGGTGACGAGAGCTGTGAATGCGAGCCCGGTGAGAACGGCCGGCGGAATCCCCAACACGCCGGGCCACAGAGGCACTGCATCGAACAGCGCCATGATGATCGTGTAGATGGTGAGCACGAATGTGAGGCGGATAGCGGCGAAGCCGAACCGGCCGAGGATGAGGTCTCGCACCGTTATCGGCGTGGCGATTGTGGCGTAGTAATCCTTACGCCACTTGAAGCCGGCCATGACCGGCCAGGCACCATCACTCGATCCGGTTTGCATGGCGGTGGCCGGAAGAATCCCGGTGGCCAGGAACGCCAGATAGGCGATGGGCAATGTGGAGGTGCCCGCCCCGTCGTCAACCAGCGTTCCCAGACCAACGCCGATAGCCGTTAGAAATAGCACCGGCTGCAGGAACGTCGATATGACGCTGCCGCGCCAGGTGCGTCGATAGGTTCGATACTGGGCTTCGAGAACCCGGATGGGTGCTGCGACCGCCATCAGTCGATCAGGGCCCTTCCGGTGAGCCGTAGAAACACGTCTTCCAGTGTGGAGCGTCGCACGAGGGCAGAGTCGGTGACGATCCCCTGGTCATGGACCTCCTTGAGGGTCCGGTCGGCGTCGTCGGTGTAAACCAATACGCGGTCGGCGAGAGGCTCGATGCGAGGGGCGAGCTTGACGAGCTGCTCGATGGCCGCCTCCATGCCGTTGTGGATCCGGAGCTCGACGACCTCGCGGGGGGCATACTCGTCGATGAGTGCTCGAGGGGATCCCTCCGCGACGATCTTGGCTTTATCCATCACTACCAGCCGATCACAGAGCTGCTCGGCTTCGTCCATGTAGTGCGTGCTGATGATCAACGTGGCGCCCTGCTGTTTGAGCCGATAGAGCCGATCCCACAGCAGATGGCGAGCCTGCGGGTCGAGCCCGGTCGTGGGCTCATCGAGAATCACCAGGTCCGGCTCGTTGATCAAGGCGCGGGCGATGGTCAGTCGGCGCTTCATCCCACCCGATAGAGTTTCGACTTGAGAGTCACGTCGGGCGGTTAGCTCGGCGAAGTCGAGCAGCTCTTCGATCTTCTCCTTGATTTTGGGCCGCGCCATGTCGTGATAGCGGCCATAGATGTAGAGGTTCTCGGCCACCGTCAGTTCGAGGTCGAGATTGTCTTCTTGCGGCACTACTCCCAGCCGGCCGCGAATCTGGCGCCCGTCGGCAGCAGGATCCAAACCGAACACCGACAGAGTGCCAGACGTCACCGGACTGACTGTTGCGATCATTCGCATTGTTGACGTCTTGCCGGCACCGTTCGGGCCAAGGAAGCCGAAAGACTCACCGGGGTGAATCTCAAAGTCGACGGAGTCGACGGCGGTGATGTCGTCGAACCGCTTCGTCAGACTCTCAGCAATTACTAACGGGACAGCCATGGCTGCTCAACGCTACCGCTCCGGGCCGCACTCACCCGTAATACAATCTCTCTCCGCCGGGAGGGATCGCATAGTCTGGCCTAGTGCGCACGCTTGGAAAGCGTGTGAAGGGTGAAAGCTCTTCCGTGGGTTCGAATCCCACTCCCTCCGCCAGCTTTTCGTTCTTCGCCCCACGCGGCTTCGCCGCTGGCTCATCACTGTTCGGGCTCTTGACCGTGGCGCCTCCACTCTCTAGCTAGCCAGCAGCCTCTGCGAGGTCCCTTTTGGTGACCACATATCGATAGGCATCGGTGGGGACTCCACGCTTGACCACGTAGTTTTCGATCAGCTTGTCCTGGCGGAACCCGAGCTTCTCGACGAGGCCCCGGCCTCGGGTGTTATGCACATATACGTCGGCCTCGACCGTTCGGTAGCCCGCTTTAAAAGCCAGACGGCTGACGGCCACGATCGCCTCAGCCATCAACCCCTGGCCCCAGTAGGGCGGAGCCAGCCAATATCCGATCTCGCACTCGTCCTGTTGTTCGCCGGGCTCCAATCCAATGGTGCCCATCGCCCTGCCCTGTTTGCCGGTCAACTCCCCGGTGCGGTCCCGTAGCAACCAGTGGAAACCGTCCTCGGCAAAGGTACCGGTCTCGTGAAGTCCAAAGAAGCTCGTAAGGTCGTCCACGACGTCCGGCCCATTCCACAGCAGGGTGTCTGTCACGAGCCGGCCCTCTTCACCGTGGACGTAGGGGAACAACACGGCAGCATCCTCCGAATTTCCAAAGGAGAGCTCTAGGCGGGGTGTCTCCATCGGTGGGAATTCATTGCGGGCATCAGGAGCAATCGGCATCGATGGATCTTACGGATACGCCCGGCGACCGGGTCGTTAGAGGCTCGGCTCGAGTTGCGGCTCAGGAGTTGCGGCGATCCGGTGTGGTTCGGCGCTCATTTCGGCGACGGTCCTCGTCGCTCCGGCGCTCCTCGTCGACCGCAGACTCTTCGCGGCGTCTCTCAGCCTCGCGGCGCTCTCGCGCCCGACGCTCGGCTTTCCGCCGGTTCTCCTTGACGGAGGCCTTGTCACGATTTTCCATTTTGGCTGTATCGGCAGTATTTCTCGGCGAGGTAAGGGAAATCCACTTAGGGACAGCCAGCCTGTGCTGGCCCCGCTGTTACCCTGACCGAGCGGCGGTTATCGCTGCCGATGGAGAGGTGGCCGAGCGGACGAAGGCGCTCGCCTGCTAAGCGAGTAGGGGGTGTTAAACCTCCTCGAGGGTTCAAATCCCTCCCTCTCCGCTGTATCTATCGCTTCTCGGGTCTAGGCGCCGGATACCCAGGCGACTGGCACGTAGCCGACCCGACCGGCGCTGAGCCGAACTTGGGCGATCCGGTTATCGCTGGACAGAACTTCGACCGCGGTGCCTTCGTCGACCGAGATGAAGTTCATAGTGATGCGCCCGGTCCTGGCAGATTCGCCGTTGATGATGGAGGCGAACCGGTCGGCCGACTCCTCATCGATCGACACCGGAACAGTAGGTCCGAAGGTCCCGCCGGCGTCGATGCATGTGGTTTTGCAGCTTGGAGCAGAATTGGCGTCCGAAGCAGCTGTGCCCGGGCCGCCGATTGCAATTAGAAGGAAGGCGGCAGCCCCCAGAGCCACGATGGTGCTTAGAAAACGA
>JAUXLW010000112.1 GCA_030623545.1 Acidimicrobiia bacterium
CGGCGGTGGCGCTTCCTGCCAGGCTGACCGGTCGCGCTTCAACTCCTGCCGCGTCTAAAACTTGCGCCGAGTACCGACCCAATGGCACTTCGGCGGCTGCCAACACCAGCTTGACGTCAGGCCGGGCAAGGTCGCGAATAGAGCCGATGGCGAGTGGGTTCCCCCGTTCCACCGCGATAACGAGGGCATTGTGACCAAGGAGGGTTGGCGGCGCCGCGACCTTGTCGGCGGCTACCAGCGCTTGCATCGCGGGCCAGTCGGCGGTGACGATTACATCCATGGGTGCCCCTTCGAGCACCTGGGTAACGAGCAACTGACTTCCCCCCACCAGCACCTTGAGCTCATATTGGCCGTAGGAATCCTGGGCAGCTTCCAGGACCTGAGCGAAGGAGGAGGCGGACCCAACGAACACTTCACTAGATCTTGATCCGCCACAGGCGCCGGCAGCCAGCACGAGCGTGAGTATCCCGACTGCACGCGCCACTCGTCCTAAACCTCGATGATGACGTTGGTGGCCTTGACCACGCCTGTGGCCCGCACGCCCCGCTCCAGGCCGAGGTCGTCAACCGCCTCCCTGGTTAGCAGCGCCACCAGGCGATGGCCCCCGGCGTAGAGCTCCACCTTGGCGGCCACCTTGTCGCGCTCCACGCTGGTAACGATCCCGGGGAACCGATTACGAGCCGACTGTTTCCGGCTCGGCTCCGGGGTGTTGAGCTCGAGAAAGAGGGCCAGGTCCTCGCCCTGAACCACCCGGTGCCCGGCATTGGTGCGAGCGGCGTTGAGGCGGCCCGAGTCGATCCAACGACGAACGGTGTCCCGGCTCACTCCCACTACGTCCGATACCTCTGATACACGATAAATATTCGCCATATAGCTCGCATATGCTAGCTGATAGGGGCCTTTTAGGGAGTAGATGCGAGTGAAGGATCATAGGATGCCACCGCCCGCGTGGTAGGCAGGTGGCAGCAGAAGGGGATCTTCTAGGAGGGGTAGCCCTCTTGGCGACCGCAATATGGTCGTAGGAGCTAAACCTCTTGGAAGAGATAGGGGCGGATGGCGTCGATCCGTTCCTCGAAACCATCCGGATGGAGATACCACAGGGTTGCTGTGAGCGATGACAGCAAGGCATTGCCGTCCTGCGGCGTAAAGCAGAACCCGATAATTTCGTTACTGTTGCGAACTGCCAGCGTCTCGACTGCAACCACGGTCTGGCTCAGAATCCGCCCAAAGAAGCCGTGATCCCTTCCGAAAGAGAAGATTGTGTTGGCTGATCGCTTGTACGTCAAAGCCACCCTCGTGTTGGCCTGAAGACGCTCGGTGGCTTCTTCCACTGTGATATCGCGATCGAGAGTGAGGCTGAACCAGATCGCGTGCATGTACTGAGTAGGAAGTTTGATTACGGACGACCAGACCGGAAGGTCGTAACCCATGGTGGCGAACAGTTCGTGAGAATCACGGGCGTGGTGCGTCCCGAAGTTGGGATCGTTGTGGATGCCGACAGTGGGGGAGGGGCTGAAGGATCCGTCCTGGCTGATGTCGTTGGCCCGGCGCATGCAGAGAAAGCGCCCGCTCTCGAGGTGGCTGGTACCGTCCCCGTCCATCGCCAACGTCTTGACCAGAGACGAGATGTTGTGCGTGTTGCACGACACGATCTGCAGGAAACGATCAGTGTCCCTGTCAAGCGCGGCATCGTTGATGCCCCGGGCATACGGTTTACCGAAGCCGAACTCCGACCCCTGTGCCAGGAACCCGAGCGGCCCCTCGGCGCTCTCGTAATACTTTTCCTTGTTCTCGTTGCCGGCAGGCGTGCAGTCGATGACCACCGAAGCTCGATTGACGGCCTCGCGAGCTTCGAACTTGGGGGCGTGACCCAGCTCCTCGAATTCGCTCCATCGGTCCTGGTCGACCGCCAGGGAGGCTCCCCGCCGCATGAGATCGTTGATTTTGGCACGCTCGTCAATCAGAGGAGTTCGCTTGTGAAAGGTAATTTCATCAATTCCGAACGCCTCGCGATGGTCATCGAGCAAGCCGATCAGGGGCTCACCGATGGTGCCGGTACCTTTGATGTGAACAATGTTTGCCATCGAACTCCTAGCTATCCATCAGTGCACTGAGGCGCCGCAATTTCGTGAAATCGTGGGTGGCCCGCATCGACCTTATTGAGCCGGTTTTAGAGCGCATCACCACCGAATGGGTTGTTGCCTTATCTCCTGAGAACAATACGCCGTCGAGTAGCTCACCGGTGGTGATGCCGGTGGCGGCGAAGAAAACGTTGTCGGAGTTGACAAGACTCCTGGTTGTCAGGACCTCATCGAGATCGAGGCCCTGGTCACTCGCGTACTCGCGTTCCCTATCGTCGCGGGGCCATAACTTGCATTGCATCTCGCCCTCCATACACGTCAGAGCTCCAGCAGCAATCACAGCCTCTGGCGAGCCGCCGATACCGAACAGGATGTCGATCCCGCTTTCGGGTTGCGCTGTGGCGATCGCCCCGGCGACGTCGCCGTCGCGAATCAACCGGATGCGGGCACCGGCCTCACGAGCGGCGTCGATAAAGCGAGTATTACGGGGACGACTCAGCATGATGGCGGTGACATCCGCGACGTCCTTGTCGAGCGCCTTCGCCACCTGGGCCAGGTTGTGAGCCACCGGCGCTTCGAGGTCAACTGATCCGGCGGCCGCCGGCCCTACCGCGATCTTGTCCATATAGACGAGGCTTCCCGGGGCGTACATGGTGCCCTTTTCGGATAGGGCGATTACCGCCACCGCTCCTGGCATGCCCTCAGAGGTGAGAGTGGTTCCGTCTACCGGGTCAACGGCAACGTCCATGGCCGGGCCGTTTCCGGTGCCGACGGACTCGCCGTTGTGCAACATGGGGGCTTCATCCTTCTCACCTTCGCCGATGACAATGGTTCCGGCAATGTCGATATTTCCCAGGATGAGCCGCATACCGTCAACAGCAGCCTGATCGACAGACACTTTGTCACCGCGCCCCTGCCAGCGGGCGGCGGCGATCGCGGCCGATTCAGTTACTCGGACGAGGTCGAGACCCAGGTTGCGTTCTGGAAGTTCCACGCTGTGCGTACCCCCGTAGTACACATACAACGTAGCTCAGATGGGCCGATTTCGCAGGAATTGGCGCGGCCTATTGGAGGCCCGGACCGGCGTCAGAACTGCTCTTGTTCGGTTGACCCTTCGAGCGCCGAGGTGGAAGTCGCTCCACCGCTGATGATCCGGGTCACCTGGTCGAAGTATCCGGCGCCGACCTCTCTCTGATGACGGGTGGCGGTGTAGCCGTCGAGCTCCAATTCGAACTCGCGCTGCTGAAGGCGGACATAGGCCGTCATGCCCTCATCGGCGTACTCATGGGCCAGGTGAAACATCGAAGCATTGAGTGAGTGAAAGCCGGCCAGGGTGATGAACTGGAAGCTGTACCCCATGGCACCAAGCTCTTCCTGGAACTTGGCGATGGTGCCGTCATCCAGGTGCGCCTTCCAGTTGAACGAAGGTGAGCAGTTGTAAGCCAGTTTCTTGCCAGGGAATTCAGCGTGAATCGCCTCAGCGAAGGCGGCTGCCTCGTTGAGGTCGGGATGCGCCGTCTCACACCAGAGCAGGTCGGCATACGGCGCATAGGCCAGGCTTCGGGTGATGGCAGCGTCGAGCCCGTTGTGGATTCGATAGAACCCTTCGCTCGTGCGTTCCCCGGTCAGGGACTCACGATCACGTTCGTCGACGTCGCTGGTGAGGAGTTCTGCGGCATTGGCATCGGTCCTGGCAACGACGAGGGTGGGAACACCCAGGACATCGGCGGCAAGCCGAGCGGCCGTGAGGGTACGGATGTGTTGCGAAGTCGGGACCAGCACTTTGCCCCCCATGTGCCCGCACTTCTTTTCGGCGGCCAGCTGGTCCTCGAAGTGGACGCCCGACGCTCCCGCCTTGATGAAGGATTTCATCAACTCGAAGGCGTTGAGGGCACCACCAAAGCCGGCCTCGGCATCTGCCAGTATCGGGACCATCCAGTCTGTGTCTGCCCTGCCTTCTGCCCACTCGACCTGATCTGCCCTCAGCAAGGCGTTGTTGATCCGTCTCACCAGTGCTGGAGCACTGTTGGCCGGGTAGAGGCTCTGGTCCGGATAGACCTCTTCGGCCAAGTTCGCGTCGCCGGCCACTTGCCAGCCACTCAGATAGATCGCATTGAGCCCCGCCTTGACCATTTGCACGGCCTGGCTGCCGCTCAACGCGCCCAGAGCGTTGGTGTAGCCAAGACCCTGGGTCAGGTTCCACAATTTCTCGGCCCCCCGGGTGGCCAGAGAGTGCTCGACCGTGACCGAGCCACGAAGGCGTATGACTTCCTCGGCGAAATAGGGGCGTTCGACACCCTGCCAACGCGGGTTGGTGTTCCAATCCTCCTGCAGCTGCTTGGCCTCAGCCGAGATCCGTTTGGCAAGTTCCACGTTGTCTCCTAGGGACATCAGTCGATGAATTCGTATGCAGTAATGGTGAGGAAGTCCACGAAGTCGGGCGCCAGCGCCACTTGCTCGAACAGGCTGCCGGCCGTCTTCCATGAGCCGTTTATGAATGCTGAGTCGCCAACCTCGGTGCGAATGGCAGCGAACTCCTCTTCGATCAGTTGCAATACCAGGTCGGCTGTGAGGGTGCGACCGTCATCGAGCTCCGCTCCGTTGTAGACCCACTGCCAGATCTGCGAGCGGGATATCTCCGCTGTGGCAGCATCTTCCATGAGGTTGAAGATCGCCGCAGCGCCGTTTCCATCGAGCCAGGCTGCCAAATAGCGGATTCCCACGTTCACGTTGGTGCGCACTCCTGCGTCGGTGACGGTCCCACCTGGCACTTCGGTGTGCAGCAGATCCTTGGCCGTCACCTGAGGCCCATCCGGCAGAAACTCGATCTGGTTGGGGCGGGCTCCCAGAACCCTGTCGAAAACCTCCTTGGCGATGGCCACCAACCCGGGGTGAGCCACCCATGTTCCGTCGTGACCCTTTGCGGCCTCGAGCTCCTTGTCTTCTCTGACTTTGCGTAAGGCCCTGGCGTTGACTTCCTCGTCCCGGCTGGGAATGAAGGCCGCCATCCCGCCCATCGCATGAGCTCCGCGGCGGTGACAGGCCCGAATGAGCAGGTCGGTGTAGGAGCTCATGAAGTGGACCTTCATGGTGACCTGGGCCCGATCCGGAAGGAGGAAGTCGGGTCTGCTCCTGA
>JAUXLW010000021.1 GCA_030623545.1 Acidimicrobiia bacterium
GGAGGCTCGATGAGTTCATCGACGCCTGGAAGGCCGGTGTCGTGCCGCTGCGGGAGCGTTTCGGGTTCCAGATTTATGGTGCGTGGTCGATTGAGGAGTCCAACGAGTTCGTGTGGGTGATCAGTTGCGACGGACCGGAGGGTTTCTTTCGACGCTGCCGATGCTTCCTACTACGCCTCCGAGGAACGCCGTGGGCTCTCACCCGACCCCGCCGAACACATCGCCAGTGCCGAGACAGCGTCAGCTCACCGGGTTATTTGAACGGTCGAAGCCGCACCGCTCGACACGGCTCGCTCAGGTACGCCGGGGAAGTTGCTGGCCCAGGGACTTGAATAGAGCGGAACGGGAGATTGTCCGATCAGCTCCAAGGGCAATGGCATTTGCGAAGGCTTCGTCGTCCACATGAGGACCGAAGGCAACAACCTTCGTCCCCTGTTGGGCGAGCAGTGGGACAGCCTCGCCGGCTGCTGGATGGGTCAAATCGACGAAGGCAGCCGCTGGACGGAGCGGCCTCAAGTCGGATCGAGCAGCCCACACCTCCAGCTGCAGCCCGGCACCATTGGCGGCGTCCTCGAAGCGGGAGCGATCCACCAGGTCACGTGACACAAGGACCACCAACCCCTGGTCATCCGAAACCACCGGCCCGACTGTTGCAGCCTTGCCCGCCCCCCAGGCCAGATGGGCCTCGAACGCAGCTTCTCCCAGCACCGACGACGAGGCCGGTGCCAAACCGTAGGTATCTCCCGGCAGAGCCGACACGGTCACCGGATCGCGCAGCGGCGGCCGCACCCCCAGCTCCGACAGGCGGGCATTGAGTCCTTCCATTGCCTCTTGAAATAACTCGAGCGGCGAGCGAGCCTGTTCAATCAATGGCAGGGCCAATAGATCCTCGAGTTGAGCGTCAAGCCAGTCGCGGGCGGTAAAAACCGCCTCATCGTCCAGCTCGGGCAATCCCCGCTCCCCAAGAATCGCTTTCAGGTAGGCGGGAAAGGCGCCGACGAAAGCTGAATGCAGCGCTCGCGCGGCCTCGTCCATGAGGCCAGCCTATCCCCTGTAATCACGTCAACTCTGCCTAGGGTTTCATCCGATCACTCAAAGGAGAACGGGTGAAACGGGCGGCCACACTCGTCCTGCTCGGCTTGATCGCCAGTGCTTGTCGCATCGACGTCGACCTTCGGGCTGTCTTAGGCCCCGACGGCTCCGGTGACCTCGAATTCAACGTGACTACCGACGCCGAATTCGAGGCTTTGTTCCGCCTGACTGGACAGGAATTCGAGGAGTTCCTGGTCCTGCGCGGCCAGGAGATCGGCCTGTCATTCGATGTCACAGAAGGGACCGACAAGGTCTACCACTCGAGCGCCCAATCAATACCGGCAGAAGGCATCGAGTCCTTGCTGGAGGGCCTCGTGCCCGGCCTGGCGACGGTCGACATCATCCCCGAACCGGAGACGCTCGTTTTCTCTTCCGAGTTGAATCCTCTCCCCCAGGCAGACCTCCTTACTCCGTTCTTCTCCAACTTCGATCCCGCCGAACTGGCCGAGAGCGTCGCGGTCACCCTCACCGTGACGATGCCGGGAGAACTCGACGCTTCCACCGCCGACCAGATAGCAGGCAACGAGCTGACGTTCGAGATTCCCTTCGCCGATGAGCCCACGAGGATCTTCGCTCGCGGCCGGCTGGTTGGGGAGGGCGGGAGCTCCTTTCCCTGGGGCCTGGCAATTCTCATCACTGTCATCGGAGGGGCGCTGGCCTTCTTGTTCGCTATCCGATCGAAAGCCGGTGAGGTAGCTGAAACCTCCCCCGGCCCATACGCCCCATCCCCCTACCCACCACAAGCCCAACCGGTGGCTCCTCCCAAGCGCGAAGAGCCTGCTCCCCTCGACAACGCTGTAGCGAGCGAACCGTCTTCGGAGCATCGGGTGACGGACAACGTGGAGGACTCGGGCGAGGCTTAGCCCCCTAGTTACTAAAGACTTGAACCACCATGAGGCCCAGTGGTCCTTCTATCACTGTGATCCCCGCGGACCCGTAGGCCGGTTCTCGCATGTTTGCCAGATGCGACTCGCTGGTCACCAACCCGCGATGGGCCTCGACCACATCGGCGGCTAACGCCAGGTTCTCTCCGGCAACGCTTGCTCGCACACCGGCGGCGGCCAGCCGGTCGCTCACAAGGCCGGTAGTCGGCGACCTGTGGGAGAAGAAGCCGGCGGTATACATGTCACGCGCGTGGGAGGCGGCGACCAGTGCCAGGGAATTGGACCACTCGAGCGGGGCAAGGCCGGCGTCGGCGCGTTCGTCGTTCACTCTTTCGAACAAACTGGCAGCCGACTCCCTCCGTAGAGCCAGCTCACCTGCGGCCGCAGGACTGAAGCTGACGACGTCCTCGCCCTTGACAATCGCTCGACGCCCATCGGTGAGATCATCCAAGCCGAGTAATACGCCGAGCACCTTGTCGCCAGATACCCGGGAGAACATCGCCTGCGGCACACCAGTGGGATCAGTGAGTCGGGTGGCGACTGCCGACTCGTCGAGCTGATCAGCTATAGCCTCCGGAAGTCGAAACAATGAGAGCACGGACAATGCCAGGGTCGCCAGGAACGCCCCCCATGCCACTGCCAGGCCGGCTCCGGTGAGCCGATTGCTGAGTGCCAGGCCGGGCAGGCGGGCGACCTTGTGAAGGTAGTGGGCCAGCACCGCAGCGCCTCCTCCGACGATGGCAAATAACGCCAACCCCCCGATCACCCGGGAGATGGCCGGGCTCGAGCCGAGGATCCCACCGACTACTGAGCCGGCGGCGGAGCTGAGCCGAAACGCCACTGCCAGGCCGACGAGCATGCCGACCAGGTCCATGGCTTCCTTGACAAAGCCGCGGGCCCAGCCGCGCACAAGCAGGAAAGCAAAGAAAATTCCAAGAAGGAGATCGAGCAAGTCGGACGCCTGGCTGGGGAAGCTGTGGCGAGCCTAAAACGGCCAAGGACGATTTTCGCGCTTTTCTGGCCTTGAAGCCGCTCAGATACCCGGCTGATCTCCGCCGTGGAGTCGCTCAATCACACGTCGCTGGCGACCCTCCTCCCTGACCCTGCGCAGGCGACGCACCGTCAGCGGAGCAAAACTCAGGGCCTCGGGAACGTCGATCACCCGGCGCAGCACCTGGTAATAGCGGGTGGCGCTCAATTCGAGGTAGTCACGGATCGCACGGTCCTTGGGACCGGGGTATAGCCACCACGACCCCTCGAATTCGAGAATCGACTTTTCGCGATCAGTGAGCACGGCAAAAGAGTAAAGCCCTCTTCGCGCGAAGGGTGGTATTTGCGCGCGGAACGCGCGCAAGGTCTGCCGGGTTGTTGGCGTCCCTTGCCATTACTCTCTGGTGCCACACTGCTGGTGTAGCTCAGTGGTAGAGCAGCTGCCTTGTAAGCAGCAGGTCGTGGGTTCGATCCCCACCGCCAGCTCAACATAACAATCCGTCCGCGCTGGTAGCGTCCCCCAATGCTTCCCCTCGCCACACAGCTGCGACGGACCCCCCGCCTGCTCCTGGGTCTCGTCCTATTCGGGGTCGGTCTGGCGATGATCGTTCGCGGCGACTACGGGCTCCCTCCGTGGGATGTGTTCCACCAGGGTTTGTCGTTCCGGACTCCTCTCACAATTGGCACCGCCGTCATCGTGGTTGGAGCCGTTTTGCTCATCGCCATGATCCTTTTTCGTGAGCCGATCGGGCTGGGAACGGTCGCCAATGTCTTTGTCATCGGGCTCGCGCTTGACGCCCTCTTGTATGTTTTCGACGAGCCATCCAATACCGCTATTCGAGTGGTGCTGACACTCACCGGACCGCTGGTCGTGGCGGTGGCCACCGGCCTCTACCTCGGCGTACATCTCGGCCCGGGACCACGAGACGGCATCATGATCGCGCTCGCCAAGCGTGGAATCACACTATGGAAGGCCAGATTCGGCATCGAGGCAGCAGCCTTCATCGCCGGAATAATCATGGGAGGCACCGTGGGCTGGGGAACAGTGTGGTTCCTCGTCGCGATCGGCCCTGCAGTCCAATGGTCCATAGGCGCCCTGTCGCTTCCACAATCACCTGGAGAGTCAAAACCGCAACACGTCTGAGCCGGGCCCGGCTCAGTCTGTCGCCTGACGGACCCGCCTCACCTCAAACATCGCCAGCGCTGCCGCCACCGACACATTTAGCGACTCCGCCCCTCGAGCCATCGGAATCGCCACAAGCTTGGAAACGCGATCTGACACCAGCCTGGTTAGCCCCCGGCCCTCGCCGCCGACAATGATCGCCACTGGTTGATCGAACAGCGGACAACCGAAAAGAGATTCTTGGGCGCTTCCATCGAGCCCTATCGTCCACACTTCCAGCTCTTCGAGGCGCTGCACGGCATCAGCAATGGAGTTGACCACGGCGATGGGGAGCATTTCCAGCGCCCCGGCGGCGGCCTTGAAGGCCGTCGCCCCTAACGGTGCGGCCCGTCGCGCGGCTACGACGATTCCCGAGCCCCCCGCTGCCAGAGCCGACCGTGCCACGGCTCCGACATTCTGCGGATCCTCGACATGATCGAGCACAACCAGCGCGGGGTTGTCGCTCTCGGCCACCAGCTCCGTGAGCGACTTCGTCGCCAGTGGTCGGCAGTCGGCCATGATCCCCTGCGGCGCCGAAGTCACCGATACCTTGCGAAGGTCGCCGACCTCTCGAACCGGCACCCCCGCCACAGAAGCCAGTAGCTCGCTCACAGCATCGCCGGGTTGGCGCTCCACAGTCAGCCGGCTCACCCGCCCGGCTTTCAGTGCCGCTGAAACGGCGTGGAGCCCCTCGACCCTATCCCCGATGCCAGCGGGTTCCACCAGCTGCGTCCTCCATCACGATGCCCAGGGTCAAAAGTGCGTCGCGTATTTCGTCTGAGCGAGCCCAGTCCTTGGCTTCTCGGGTGGAATTGCGCAGCCCTACCAGGTGGTCGACCAGAATCTCAGGCTCACCAACGACGTCAAGATCAAAGCGACTAGCCAGCTCTGTCAATGCTTCTGCGAGATCGCCTAGCTCGGCTTGCGGCTCAGTCAAGCCCAGGACACCAAGGATCTCGTCGTAAGCGGCCGCCCAGGCATCGACCTCCTCACCCTCATCGAGTCGACTGTTACCTTCTCGCACCAGGTCGAAGACCACCGCCAAAGCTCCGGCAGTGTCGAAGTCGTCGTCCATGAATTTCTGAAAGCGTTCCATGGCTTCGGGTAGTGGATCGGCCCCGGGCGGGACATTGAACCTGCGCCGAAATGCCCACAGACGCTCAATGGATGCCGTGGCGTCCTCCAGCGCTTCGTCCGTGAAATCGACCGGCTTGCGATAGTGGGTACGGAGATAAAACAGCCGCATCGCCGACGGTGGGTACTTCTCGAGCGCGCTCAGGAGATCAACCACCAATCCGGTGGACTTCGCCATCTTCTCGCCTTTGAGATTGATCATTCCGTTGTGCAGCCAGTAGCGGACAAACTTCGATCCGTAAGCGGCCTCGGCCTGGGCGACCTCGTTTTCGTGATGAGGGAACATCAGATCGGTCCCACCGCCGTGAATGTCAAAGCCATCGCCGAGATACTTGCGAGCCATCGCCGAGCACTCGATGTGCCAGCCGGGCCGACCGGGGCCCCAGGGAGAGCCCCAACTCGGCTCCCCCGGCTTGGCGGCTTTCCACAGAGCAAAGTCGAGCGGATCCCGTTTTTCTTCGCCCGGCTCGATCCGGGCTCCCGAGACCAGATCGTCAATCTTGCGACCCGACAG
The DNA here is from genome assembly GCA_030623545.1 of Acidimicrobiia bacterium. Lineage (GTDB taxonomy): Bacteria > Actinomycetota > Acidimicrobiia > Spongiisociales > SHLN01 > JAUXLW01. The sequence continues at coordinate 5,777 of JAUXLW010000021.1, forward strand.
GGCTCCGTACCCGGGGAAGGACCGCACTGCGAAGTAGACGTCGCCCGACTCGGTCGGATATGCGTGCTCGCCCTTGATGAGCTCCTCAATCAACTCGATCATCTCCGGCACATGCTCGGTGGCTTTGGGCTCGATGTCGGGGGCAGCCACCCCCAGCTTGCGGTAGGCATCGCGGAACTGATCGGCTGCCTCGGCTGCGAGCTCCTCGGGGCTGATTCCTCGCTCGGCGGCCGAAGCGATGATCTTGTCTTCGATGTCGGTGATATTGGCCACCAGCGTCACCTCGAATCCACGCCACTCCAGGTAGCGGCGGATGACATCGAAAGCCACCGCGGCACGGCCATGGCCCACGTGAGGTGCCGCCTGCACGGTTGGCCCGCACAGATACATCGCCACCCGACCGGCGTCGCGAGGCTGGAAAGGCTGTAATTCCCTCCCCAGCGAGTTGAAGACCTGCATGGCGGCCATGGTAGAGCCGCGCCTTGTAGCAGTAGCGTCAGCTCATGTTGAATGTCGAGCCGGGTCGATTCCTGATCCTCGGCCACCGTGGCGCCTCGGCTCACGCCCGAGAAAACACTCTGGAGGCCTTCGCGTTAGCGGCAGAGCAGGGAGCCGACGGCGTGGAGCTGGATGTGCGCCGGACCGCCGACGACGCCCTGGTGGTCCATCACGATGCAGTGCTGGCAGATGCCGGCCCGATCGTTGCCATGACGTTGGCCGAGCTGAAAGAGGTGGCGCCCCACGTGCCAACGCTGCCCGAGGCCATGAAGGCGTGCCGCGGGCTCATCGTCAATGTTGAGATCAAGAACTGGGTTGCCGACCCGGACTTCGATCCCCATGAGCGGGTGGCACGGGCGACCGCCGCCTGGCTCGACGCCCATGGTTGGGAAAGCCATGCCGTTGCCTCATCCTTCAACCCGCAAACGATCGATGTCGTCAGGTCCGGCTGGCCCCGGCTGGCTACCGCCCAGCTTCTCGGCCGCGCCATGGTTCCAATCGAGGAGCTAGCCGAAGTTGCCGGGCGGGGCCATCAGGGCGTGAATCCCAACTACGAATCCATCAAGAACGTGGCTGATCTGGTGTTAGCCGCCCGGGCGCACGACCTGTGGGTGATGCCCTGGACGGTAGATGACCCCGGCGCCATTCGAAATCTGGCGGAATCGGGCGCAACCGGGGTCTTCACCAACAATCCGGCAGCGGCCCGGGAGGCGCTGGCAAGCTGATCTCAGCCGGGCAACTCGACGGTGACGAGAGCGGTGGCTGCCAGCCCTTCGTCGTGGCCGATGAACCCCATCCCGTCAGTAGAGGTGGCCTTGACGGCCACCCGTTCCACGTCGATGGCCAGGACTCTGGCCAGGTTGTCACGCATCGCTTGTCGATGCGGGGCCACAGGTATTGCCTCGGCGATCACCGTGACATCTACATATCGTATGAGGGCGCCTTCACACATCTCGACGACTCGACCGAGCAGATCGAGGCTATCGGCCCCGGCCCATTGCTCGTCCGATGACGGAAAATGGACCCCGAGATCTCCCAGGCCGCAGGCTCCGAGAAGAGCATCGGCCACCGCATGAGCCACGACATCGCCGTCGGAAGTGGCCAGAACTCCACGCTCGCTATCCGCCACGACACCCGCCAGCAGCACCGGTGGGGGGCCCCCGAGCCGATGGGCGTCAAAACCCCAGCTAACCCGCATGGATTGCCTCCAGCAGCGTCAGGTCTTCGGGATAGGTGACCTTGAGATTGGTTAGCTCTCCTTCGACAGTGACGACGGAGCCCCCCACTTCCGCCACCATTTCGGCGTCGTCGGCGGCGTCGAGATCGGTTTCAGCATGAGCCCTGCGGAGCACCTCGGCAACAAAGCCCTGGGGAGTCTGGACCACAACCAGGCCCGCCCGATCAACCGACCCCAATACCTTGTCTCCGCTCACTTGCTTGATGGCATCCCGAACCGGAATGGCCGGGACTACCCCATCGGCGTCTCCCCGGCCGAGGCGGGTAAGGACCCTTTCGACCAGCTGGCTGCTCGCCAGCGGGCGGGCGGCGTCATGCACCAGCAAGTATTGGATGTTGGGTGGAACCCGGTCGAGGCCGGAGAGGACCGAATCTCGTCGCCGGGGCCCGGGAGGGACGCCCCCTTCCATCTCTCCGACCGTCACCACCTCGGCAACCCCCCCGTTCAAGAGTGCTCGCCGCGCCCACTCCCACAGGGGCTCTCCGCCCAGATGCTCAAATTGCTTGCGACCGCCGAACCGGCTTCCGAACCCGCCGGCCACAACTATGCCCCAGGCTTCGATCATGCGGCCATTCGGCCGAAAAGCATGCGCCCGACTTGAGTGCGAACGGCGTTGGACACCTCCACCCTCACCGCCTGGCCCACCGAAGCACCCGCCTGTTCGATAACCACCATGGTTCCGTCATCGAGATATCCGACTCCTTGTCCGGGCTCCGAGCCTACCTTCTCGATCGTGACCTCAATCAGGTCCCCGGGGCTGGCCTGGGGCCGCAACGAGTCGGCCACCGCATGGGGATTGAGCACCGTGAGCCCGCGAACCTCGGCCGCCACCGCCAAATTGTGATCGGTAGTGACCAGCGTCGCCTCGCTCCTTTCGGCAATCGCCAACAGCTTGGCGTCCACCTCGTCAAATTCAGGAACGGTCTCCTCCAGCACTGCCAACTCCACACCGGCAACGTGGCGCAGCATCTCGAGAACCTCGAGCCCTCGCCTCCCCCGCCGGCGACGATTCTTATCTCCGGAATCGGCGATGGCCTGGAGCTCGTCTACCACAAATGCCGGAGCCCAGAATCGGCCTCGGGCCAGGCCGGAGCGAGCCAGGTCGAGAATTCTCCCGTCGATGGCGGCCGAGGAGTCCATCAGGAAGGCTTTGGGATCGGCATCCAGCCGGTGAGAAGCGATCGACACATCGGGGCGAAGCCCCACCGAAGCCATGAGCTCGTCTGCCCGGGCGGCGAAAACAGAGCCAGCAAGAGCCGACACGAGAAAAACTATCAGCCCCGATAATGGCCAGGCAACCTCCGGAGGCAAGAGCAGGATCGCAGGCACGCTGGTCACCAATCCGACGGCCAGCCCGAGACCCACCCCGAAAGCGCCTGCGAACAGCTCGGGCCCGCTCACTCGCGGCCGGAGAGCATCAGGAGCAATCGCCAGCGCCTTGCGAAAGAGTCGGCCGAAAGCTCCACCAATGACGTAGCCGATGCCGGCCCCGATTGTGGCGCCGGCGATGGCCGAGCTCTCGCCGATGCCGTTGCCGACCAGGAAACCGGCTGTCGTGGCAGTGAGGGTGACCAGCAACCTGGTCGCTTCGACCATCATGAGGGGCCTACCCCTCGACCGGGACCTCTACCTTGGGCAGTGCCCGATTGATCCGCTTGGTGGCCTCCTCCTCCCCAACGTCGAGTGCGAAGCGCAGCTCGCTGTTGAGTATGAGGTGGGCTTTTGAGAGCATGCGTTTGAGAGCCGGCGAGATCCCCTTGGCCTGCTGGGCAAAGGTCAAATCGCGCACCACTTCGGCGACCTGATAGATGTCGCCGCTGTTGATCTTCTCTGTGAGTACTTTGTACCACCGGCTCCAGTTGCTCCCTGCCTCTTGCGGCTCGTCCTTGAAGACCGCGAACACCTTTCGCGCCTGGTTCTTGGAGATGACGGGGCGCACCCCGAGCTCCTCGGCCCGGTCGATCGGTACTCGCACGATCAATTGGTCAGTGGCTATTTCGAGAACGAAGTAATCCACTCTCTTTCCATCGACCGGTTGCTTCTCCTTCTTGACTATCACGGCCGCACCGTGATGTGGGTAGACCACCTTGTCATTCACCTCGAAACTGAGCTTCTTCACTTTGCGAGGCAGAGAAACCGCTGGCTGTATATCCGCCGCAGGTCGCCCAGCAGGCTTCTTGGCCGCAGGCTTCTTGGCCGCAGGCTTCTTCGCAGCAGGCTTCTTCGCCGCAGGCTTCTTGACGGCAGGCTTCTTCGCAGCAGGCTTCTTAGATTTGGACGCGGTTCGTTTCTTTGTGGCCATGGGTGAGCGGGATGATACCGCGCTCAGTCGCCCCGACCGGGGAGCACCATCCCCACTTCATGCTGCAGCTGATCGAAGTAGGCCCGCAACTGCCGGGCACGGGCGGGCCCGACCCCCTCCACGGTTGCCAGCTTGTCGACCGGTGCATTGAGCATTCTGGTGAGATTCTTGAACTTGGCCACCAGGGCGTCCTTGACTCCAGCCGGAACCCCGGGGACACCCTCCAGGACCCGGTAGCCTGCAGGATTGGCCGGCTCATCGAGATCGGGAAACCGATAGACGGCGGCTACGTCCTCGGCTGTATGAACTTCTGAAATACCCAATACCGAAAGCGCCTCGAGCGACTTAGTTCGGGCCCGCCCCCTGGCGTAGTCGGCTATGACGACGTCGGCTAAGCCCGAGATTCCTTGCAGAAGGTCATCGGCCTGGAATTCGATCAAGCTCCCCTCGTCACCCAGAGCCACTGTGAGGTCGGTAATGTCGTTGCCAAGCCGGCGGATGATTTCGGCCCGCTGAATGATCGAGTTGGCAGCCCGGTAGGTGACGGTCCCTTCAACCTCCTGGCGGGTTAGCAACTCTTTCGTCAGGTCAAGCCGTCGCCGAAAACGATCCAGGGTCTGCACCATCTGGTTGGCGCGAGGCAGGACGGTGGCGGGGCTCTCGAGCTCATGGCGCATGCCGGCGGTGAAGAGGATGGCCATCTTGCGGCCTTCGCTCACCGAAACAACGGGTTGGTCGGTTTGCTGCGCCATCCTCTCAGCCGTCCGATGTCGGGTTCCGGTCTCGGCTGTCGGTATCGAAGCGTCGGGGATCAGGTGGACATTGGCGCGGAGGATCCGCTCACTCTGGGAATCGAGCACGATGGCACCGTCCATCTTGGCCAGCTCGGCCAGACGTTGAGCGGTGTACCTCGTATCACGCAACGAAAACCCACCGGTGCACAGAGCTTCCACCTTGGCGCCACTCCCGAGGACGACCAATGCTCCGGTGCGCTGCTGAATGATCCGCTCTATCCCCTCGCGAAGCTCAGTCCCGGGAGCCAAACGCCGCAGAATCTCCAATAACGGAGAGGGCATGTGATCGGTCATCGCCTCCGGAGGCTACTACAGGCCCAGCAACCCCCGGCACCAACCCGGCAGCCAGGAGAAGGCCTTCGATACGAGTTCGCGACCTGCCGGATGCCACCACCATGAGCCCCAGCCGCTCAACCTCCTGCAGTCGTCGCTCAGCCTGGGGAGCCTAAGTGACAGAACCGTTTAGGCCAACATCTCCCACGACCCCCACCCGGCCCAGCGGCCGGTCAAGCAACGAGGAGACCAGCGCCAGGGCGATCGGCAGATCGGCGGCAGGCTCGGTGATGCGCAGCCCGCCCGAGATGTTGACGAACACATCGAGCCCGGCAAAGGAAAGTCCCGCGTGCCTTTCCAGCACAGCCAGCAGTTGATGGACGCGGGCCACGCTGACCCCTTTCACGCTGCGCCGGGGCTGTGGTCCTGAGCTAGCCGAAACCAGGGCCTGCACCTCAACGAGCACCGAGCGCCGCCCTTCTACTCCGGCAAAAGCTACGGTGCCGGGAACCTCGCCCGACCAATCTCCCAAGAGCGGCTTCTGCAGTTCGACGAGGCCCTGCTCCGTCATTTCGAAGAGCCCGACCTGGTGGGTTGCTCCGAAACGGTTCTTCTGGCTACGGAGAACTCGTAAGCCCAGGGAAGGCTCCCCCTCGAGAGACAACACCACATCGACCAGGTGCTCTAGCTGCTTGGGCCCGGCAATGGCCCCGTCCTTCGTGACGTGACCTACCAGGATCAACGCCGACCCGGAATCCTTGGCATGACGGACGAGCCGGGAAGCAGACTCCCGCACCTGGTTGATGCCTCCCGGCACCCCGGCTGTGTTAGATGACATCACCGTCTGGATCGAATCCACTATGAGAACCGAGGGCCGGACGGCAACTGAGTGCTCGATGATCGTCCCGACTTCATTCTCGGCAAGAACATTCACATCGGAAGACCCCAGGCGGACCGCCCGTAGACCAATTTGCTGGACCGATTCCTCAGCAGTGGCGAGGAGAGCGGGAGCCGCCGAAGAACTGAGAGCGCTCGCAACCTGTAGCAAGAGCGTCGACTTGCCGATACCGGGCTCACCTCCGAGCAGCACAGTCGACCCCGGGATCAAGCCCCCTCCGAGCACCCGGTCAAGTTCATCGATTCCCGTGACCAGAGGGTCGACCGGCGGATTGCCCGCCCCCACCAATCTCAATGCACCTGCCGTCGGCCGTGCTTCCGTCAGTGGTTCTGGTGCCCGGCACTGGGAACAGAACCCTGCCCAGCGGGGCGATTTGAACCCGCAGGATTCACAGTGGTAGGTCATGCCCGCAGCGTACGTGCCGGGTGTGACGCGAAATCACAGTTCGGATGGCCACCGGAGGCGGTTCCGTGGCAGAATGACCCTCCCGCCCAGATGAGGAGACGGTTTGGCAGACCCGCCCGAGGATTTCAACGACCTCTTCGACCCCGTGACCGGTGTGGAAACGACGACCCCGTCCGGCCCGCCGCCTACGGTGGCGTGTCCTTCATGTGGCACAGCCAACGTGCCCACCGCCCGCCATTGCGTCGCGTGCGGCGCCCGGGTAGCCCAGGGACCCCTGCCCATGGCTCCCCAGCC
>JAUXLW010000048.1 GCA_030623545.1 Acidimicrobiia bacterium
CTATTTCGACGAAGCCAAAGAGGACCGGGCTTAGGAAGCAATAAGCAATAGGCAATAGGCAATAGGCAATAGGCAATAAGCAAGAATCCTGCTTCCTGCTTCCTGCTTCCTGCTTCCTGCTTCCTGCTATTCCTCCTCCGGCTTTCCTCTGAGCCGCTTCTTTGCGCCCTGGCGCCGCTTGTCGTCGATACGGAACTGCTGTGACGACTTCGAACGCCTGGTGGGCACCCGGCGCCGCCTGTCCTGGAGGGCGCCGTCGAGCAGCTCGGCCAGACGTTTCCGTGCCGCCTGGCGATTGCGCCATTGCGAGCGCGAGTCCCCGGCGGTCACCTTCACAACCCCGTCCCGCACCCTGGTCCCCAAACGGGAAACCAATTTGGAGCGTATCTCCTCGCTTATCGCCCGGCTCGACGCCACATCCCACCGCAGCTCAGCCCTGGTTGCATTGCGATTGGCATGTTGGCCGCCGGGGCCTCCTGTAGTCGAGAAAGACCACTGCAGCTCATCTTCGGGGATGAGCAGGTGCCTTCCAACGGGTAGATCCATGCGTCCACGGTAATGCCCGGTGACAGCCACCAGGCTGTATCGTCCATTAGTTATGCGAGATCGCACCCAGACCATCCTCGACGAGATCCTGCCGCCGGAAGAACGGGCCATCGAATCGGTGGTAGCCCGGTATCAGAGGGTCGCCCCTGCCGTTACCCGGTTCGCCCGGACGTTGGCCAAGAACGATGAGCTTTCAGTCCGGCTCGGATCCGAAGCAGCCAGCCGGCCGAACGAGGTTGTGCTCGACCCAAGGCTTTTCCAGGCAGCTTTCAGTCGAAGCGCCCCGGTTACTCCCAGCGAGTGTGCTCTGGCCTCGGCCCTGCACGAGGTGGTCCATTTGGCGGTGACCGATTTCGAGGAGCAACGACCTATCCCTGAGGAGTGGCTGCCAGAGGACACCGAGGACTCCTCCGGGGACCCCGTCCCGCTCCTCGATGCCCTGTCGACGACAGGCGGAGCCCCGGCTGAGGCACTGTTCCTGGCTTTGGAGGACGCTCGTCAGGAGACGGCCCACCTCAGTGCATACCCCGGTGCCCGCTCGGTACTGGCTGATCTGTACCTGGCGGCCGTGCCGGACGCCTTCGTCACCGCCCCACCCCTGGGCCAGTTTTCGCTGGCCTGCTTCCTAATCGTGGGCCACTATGTCAAGCGCAACCGCCTCCAAAAGCAGGCTGAGCCCAATGTGGCGGCCGCGCTCGACGACGCCGTCCCGTTCCTCGACGCGGTAGTCGCCACCACCGACGTGTGGGAAGTCGCCGGATTGACGCTGCAACTGTTGCAGGTGGCCCGGCTGCACGGGCTTGTTGCCGACGTCTCGAACACCAAGGTGATCGGAGAGGCAGAAGCCACCCGGAAGGCCGAGCGAGACGCCATCGCCGAAGGAGTCGACCGGGTGCGCCTCACCACCCCCATCCTCCAGGACGTAGAGCTCTATGACCAGACCAAGGAGGCCACCGCCGGCGACGCCGACACCGCAGCCGACTCGGAAGCCGGGGGCGACCCCGCCACCGACCAGCTGATTCGTGTTTCCGAAGCACCGGTCATATATCCGGCGGCAGGCCAGGGCGGCAAACTCGTGGTCGGCCCGTTCCCCCACCGATTCGAGGCCTTTGCCGCCAGGGGACGAGAAGCGCTCGACGAAGCCGCCCGGGCCTGGGGAGTTGCCCAGCGTCATATCTCGGGTGAGCTCTGGCCCCTCTTCGTCGCCAATCAACGCCGCGGCCTCCGCTCGGGTTACGACGCCGGGGACCTTTCTCCATATGCCGCGTTGTTCCTGGGAGCCGGTCACTACCAGCGCATGTTCGAGCGGCGAGCTATTTCCAGCCGGCGCTCCTATGCAGTGAGCCTGCTCGTCGACGGATCCGCTTCGATGCTGCAGGCGCGGCGCCTTCCTGGAGGGGGTCGAGCCCCCTGGGGAATGGCGGCGGCCACGCTCGGCGCCTGGACTCTGGCCCGTCTGGCGGATGAGCTTCAAATCGAGTTCGAAGTGGCTCTATTCAACCGGGCATTTTCGGCTGCATTCGACGACACCGAGGCGACCTACTTGCAACGGATGCACGGAGCCACCGCCGGCTTGCGGAGGACACAGGGCAGCCATGCTGAGCGCCTCACCCGCACCGTCAATCATTACGTCCTCAAAGGCTTCGATCAGCGTTGGCGGGCAAGTGAAGATGTTCTGGCAGGGCTTTTCTGGACCGCAGCCGAACCGCGAGCATCTGCCACGCTGGCCACTCGCAACGCCGGGGAGGCTCCACCCGTCTCCATGTTTGAGAAAGCCGCCAACGTTGACGAGCTCAACGTGGCCTACGCGACCGAGCGGTTGCAAGCCAGGCGAGCCACCGTGCCCATCATGGTGGTCCTGGCGGATGGCATGACCCGGGGTTCCGTGGAGGCCCTGGCACAAACGGTCACGCAGGCCGAGCAGGCGGGTACCACAGTGCTTGGCATTGGGATAGGCGACGGATCTGTGCAGACTGCTTATAGCCGCAATCAGGTGGTCGACCGACCTGATGCCCTCACCCGGGCCATGGTGGATGGTGTGCGATCCGGGCTGCGACGTAGCCTCGCCATGTGGGGAGCAGACAGCTGGTGGGCTCGCTCCCACTGGTCGAATGAACCAGACTGGAGTGCTCATGGCTAGAAACATCACATTCGAAGACCCCGCCGGCGAGGAAAAGCCCGTGGAGCTGAAGACCTTCACGGTACCCAAGAGCTTGCCCGACTATCAGCAACGTGTGGGGAAGATCCCCGAACCCGACCCTTTCTATATGGATCTCGGCATGCTCTACCAATTGGCTCGCCTCGAGAGGATCCGTCGCGACCACGCCGACGAACAAGTCCCCCTTCATCTCGCCCTCAGAGGTCACATGGGCACAGGCAAGGATCACGACCTAGAGCAGTTTGCGGCATTGCTCAGGCTCCCGTATTACCGCATTCCGTTGACAGGAGAAGTGCGCGACATCACATTGATCGGATCGGTCAAACTCCATGGTGACGGCAAGGGAGGAACCGAGAGCCGCTGGGAAGACGGGGACATCACTCGAGCACTACGCGGGACCGCCCTGATCAACCTGTCGGAGCTCAACGCCGCCGGCGCCGAAACTCTGTTTGCCCTGCATGGCTTGCTCGACCGCTACCAGGCCTTGGACCTGCCCAACGGAGAGACTGTGAGACTCCCCAAGGATGCCCGCTTGTTCGGCACCATGAATCCCACCGACTTGCGCGATTATGCAGGCACCCAGACCCTCAACAAGGCCTTCGCCGACCGTTGGCTCATATGGGAAAAAGACTTCCCTAATTCAGACCAGCTAACCGGGATGATCAATCGGCGCTACCCAACCTTGGCCGAGCCTTTTGTTGAGGTCATCGCCCGGCTGGCCGTCGAAGTCAACCAATCGTTCACGGCCTCCGACAGCCGCACCCGGGTCGAAACTCCGATGAGCTTGCGGACGGTGCTCGACCGGGTCCCGGCCGGCTTACGGATGTTCGCCGATGAAGACGACCCCCTGCGGCGCACTTGGGAAGAGTTCGTGCTCCCTCACGTCGATGCGTACGACCGGGACCACTACGAGACGGTGTGGAGCGCGGTGGCGCGCACCGGGCCTCCCGGGCCGCCGTACACAGAGGAATAGCAGTCGGCAGTCGGCTCAGCAACGGGTTCGGTTGTAGAACTCGTGGCGCCGCAGCGAGCGTAAACCGGCTCCGCGAGCGAGCGGAGGCGCCACGGTCCATTGGCCCGAACAGCGATGAGCCAGGCTCCGCGATGGGGAGCCGTGGGGCGAAGAGCGATGAGTACTGCCTCAACCTCGGAGCGGGAGTGGCCGAAAACACTCCTCATGGGTACCGCCCGGCTGAACTTGCGCCACAATCTCCGTCATCGAATGCTCGCCGGATATGGCGGGGCGCTCGGTTTCGCTATCGCCGTCGCGCTCGGCTGGTGGGCTTTTGGTCGGGCGCTGGGACACGGCGACGTGGCCTCGGCTCCACTGCTTTTGCTGGTTCTACTGGGAGCTCATCGCCTCGGAGGAAACTCAATACGGATGACTCGCAGCGCATTCGTATCGCCCGAGATCCTGGTTGAAGCCAATCGACTGGTGATCGACGATCCCACCACTCTGGTCGGCCCCCAGTCCATTCCCTTCGACCTCGTCCAGTCGGTCCATGTTGGCCCCGAAGTCGCCGGTTGGCTGGTCGGCTCCTACGCCAGGATGGCCGGCAGCGTCGAGACCCAGCTCGGCCGCTATCCGCAGCTTCCCAATCTGCTGATCGTCCTCAGCCAGCCGGTGTACGTCAACCAGGCCCGCCGGGGCATGTTCCGGTTATGGCACCTATCAGCTCCACCTCGCCCCACGAGAGTCACAAGGCGAATCTGGGCGACGGTTGACGACCATGATGCCGCCTACCTGGTTTTCGCCGACAGGGGCGTTGAGCCCAATTGGGCCACTCCAGAGCCCTCTCTCCCGGTCTGGGATTAACCGGACGACAGAGCACTAGCGTGTAAGGGTCATGAGCCCCTACCAAACCGGTGAGCCCGAGCTCGACAAACTCATCCGTGAGCTCGTCAGTGAAGCGGGCGGCGGTAAAAACTCCGACCTGGTTCAGGAGATGATCACCACGGCCTTGAAGCTCCTACGCGATGACGCAAATCGCGGTGACGTAAAGCTCGCCAACGCCGCGCTCAAAGAGATGCGTTACCCCTTCAGAGTGTTCTCCAGTTTCAAAGATGTGCGCAAAGTCAGCATCTTCGGCTCGGCCCGGACCCCCGCCTCATCCCCCGACTACAAGATGGCGGCAGAGTTTGCAGCGATCATGACCCGCGACCGCAACTGGATGGTGATCACCGGCGCCGGTCCGGGCATCATGGAAGCGGGCAACGAAGGTGCCGGTAGCGAGCGCTCCTTCGGAGTAAACATCCGCTTGCCTTTCGAAGCCGACGCCAACCCTCACGTGCTCCCCGACCGCTTGCTCAACTTCAAATACTTCTTCACCCGCAAGCTGATTTTCGTCAAGGAGTCCCACGCTTTTGCCCTCTTCCCAGGGGGGTTCGGTACGATGGACGAAGCCTTCGAGGCCCTGACGCTGATCCAGACCGGCAAGAGCCAGATGGCGCCGGTGGTGCTCATCGAGTCGGAAGGTACCGGCTATTGGGAGACCTGGGAGCAGTTCGTGCGCGAAGACCTGCTGGGGAACGGAATGATCACGATCCACGACCTCGATCTCTACACCCACGCCCACGATGTCACTGAAGCGGCAGACGCCATCTGCGATTTTTACGGCAACTACGACTCGCAGCGCTACGTTGATGGGAAATTGGTGCTCCGCATGCAGCGGGGCCCGGATGAGGTCTTGGTGCGAGACCTCAACGCCGAATACGGTGACATCGTGGTGTCAGGAAAAATCGAACGGATTCCCCCCACCGAAGCCGAGGTAGCCGACGAGGACGCCCCCGGCCTCGACCGGATCCGTTTCGAATTCGACAGACGCCATTTCGGGCGTCTGCGCCAGCTAATTAATCAACTAAACACCCTCTAGAAGGCCAGGGCGGATGGGCTGTTTTCGGGGTCTACCACTAGTCTGGGCAGGAAATGCGCGAAATCCTGGCAGATCTGGTGGCCGAACAGCAGGGACTCGACCAGTTCCTTCAGACCATCGATTATCGCAAATGGTCGACGCCGAGCTTGGCACCGGGCTGGGATGTGCGCGACCAGGTGAGCCACCTTGCGAGCAGCGAAGAACTGGCCTTCCGAGCGATCGACGAAGGGAAGTCGGCCCTCGCCGAGACGGCGGACAGATTCCAGACGACTGATGACTTCAACAAACAGGGAGTGGCGGAAGGGCGAGCCATGCGGCCTCAACAGGTGATCGAGTGGTGGCGCCAGACAAGAGCCAGGGTGGTGGATCAGCTCAGTCGCATGAATGGCAGCGAGCGAATCCCCTGGGTCGCCGGCGACATGTCTGCCAAGAGTTTCGCCACCGCCCGCCTGATGGAGACCTGGGCCCACGGCCTCGATATTCATGGAGCAGTCGGAAGTGAATCCGAGGACACGACCCGGTTGCGCCACGTCGCTTTCCTCGGCTGGAAATCGCTGCCCTGGGCCTTTCAGGTTGCCGGCGAGGAGTATCCGGGCCCTATCCGCATTGAGCTGCGGGCACCCGAATTTCAAAAGTGGGTCTACGGGCCCGAGGACTCAGACAACGTCATTCGCGGCCGGGCCGGCGACTGGTGCCGGGTCGCTGTGCGCCGGGTCAAGGCTGCGGACACCTCGCTGGAGGCAGAAGGAGAGATTGCCGAGCAGGCCCTCCGGCTTGCCCGCGCCTACGCATGAACCGCCTGATAGGAGTCGTTCACCTGCCGCCGCTTCCCGGGGCACCGCGCTATTCCGGTGACCTTTCGCTGGAAGGTGCCGTCAGAGACGCCGGGGAGTTAGAACACGCTGGTTTCGACTCCCTCATAGTCGAGAACTTCGGGGACGTGCCGTTCTATCCAGACGACGTCCCGGCCACGACGGTGGCGGCAATGACCCGGGCCGTGCTGGCCATCAAGGAAAAAGTGTCCATTCCGGTGGGCCTCAACGTCCTCCGCAATGACGGGCTGGCGGCACTCGGAATCGCCGCCACCGTAGGGGCATCATTTATCCGGGTGAACGTCTACACAGGGACCATGACCACCGACCAGGGCGTCATCAGCGGACGAGCTGCGGAAATCACCCGTCTCCGAGCCCAACTCGGGGCTGAGGTCGCCATCTACGCAGATGTGCTGGTCAAACATGCGGTTCCACCCCCCGGAGTGACCATGGAGCAGGCCGTCGCCGATGCAGTCGGCCGCGGCCTTGCTGATGCCGTGATCGTGACCGGAACCGCCACCGGAGTTTCGACCGATCGTGGCATGTTGCGCCGTGCCGCAGCTTCGGCTGGAAGTGCTCCCGTTCTCGTCGGTTCGGGAGCAAACGAGGAGAACATATCGGGTTTGCTCGAAGTGGCCCAGGGCGTCATCGTGGGCACCTCACTCAAGCTCGACGGCGTTACCACCAACCCGGTGGACCCGGCACGGGCCGCCGCATTCGTCAAGGCTGCCGGGTGAGCCACTACAGCTACCAGACGAAACAAATCCACCTGCTGCGGGTCGAGACCGGGGATGACCTGCTGGGAGCTATTGAGAGATTTGTCGAATCCCAGGAAATAACCACTGCCTGGTTGTCCTACCTCGGTGCAGTCAAGGGTGCCTCGTTGCGCTACTACGACCAGAGCAAACTCGAGTATGGAGATTTCCAAATCAGCGAGCCGCTCGAGGTCCTGGTCGGCACCGGCAACGTGTCACTGCTGGACGGTCGCCCCTTCGTCCACACTCACGCTGTGTTCTCCGACGAAAGCGGAAGAGCTTTTGGCGGTCATGTCAACCACGGGTGCGAGGTGTGGGCACTCGAAGTCAAGATCGAGGAGTACGAGGGAGAATCTCCCGTGCGCCTTCCCCACGCCGAGACCGGGCTCAATCTGTGGGGTTAGTGTCCCCCACTTCCTTTCTGATGGTGAATCCGGTCTTCACCAGCAGTTGAATCAACGCCGCAGCCGGGTTCTTGAACTGGGCAGGGCGCAGGGCCTCCCCGAACTGTTCGAGCTGTCCCACCATCGTGTTGAATATGTGGGTCAGGCTGATGGTGTTGAGGTTGTTGACCGGACTGCGCCCAAAGGCCACCAGTCGGGTGCGCACGATGGTGCCGCCGTGAGTGGCCTGGCGACAGACAAGGTGCTCTTCCAGGTCGCGGGCGACTTCGTGGACATCGACCTCGTATAGCCAGGAGACGCGCTGCAGCACCGTGTGCAAGGTGTGGTGATCGGTGAGACCGGGGTTGAACACGGCCTCCCCCTGCTTGACCTCCCCGATTATCACGTCGATCGTGTCTTCCTCATGCTCGAGAACCGGGTCTTCCACCAACAAGGCGGGAGAGCCGCCCTTGCCGTGCGAGTCGGCGATGTAAACCGGGCCCGGGAGCCGCAAGCCGATGATGTCCACATCGGTGATGGTTTGGAACACACCGGGGGATGTCTCCCGCTGTACTTC
>JAUXLW010000123.1 GCA_030623545.1 Acidimicrobiia bacterium
CTCGGCCTGGAGTTCCATCCCTCTTATGCCACCAATCCCAAGTTTTACGTGCATTACACCGACGCCGTAGGGGATTCCCGGGTGGTCGAGTACCAGCGCTGGGGCGACATTGGCCTTGCCGGTCCCGACACTATCCGTGAGCTGGTTTTCATTGATCAGCCCGCTTCCAACCACAACGGAGGGATGATCCAATTCGGGCCAGATGGCCGGCTCTATATCGCCTTTGGCGATGGTGGTGTCGGAGGCGACGCCGGAGGAAATGGCCAGAACTCCGCCACCCGGCTGGGCTCGATCGTTGCCATCGACGTCGACACCGGGGCCTATGAGATCTGGGCCATCGGCCTCCGCAATCCCTGGCGTTTCGACATCGACGGCGATCGAATATTCATCGGAGACGTCGGAGAAGGATCGCGCGAGGAAGTCAGCTTGGGATCGATGTCGGTTTCGGGCCAGAATTTCGGGTGGGCCATCCAGGAGGGGAGCGCCTGCTTCCCGTCGGGCACGCTCGAGTGCGACACCACCGGGTTGATCCAGCCCATAGCCGAGTACTCGCACGGTTTGGGTTGCGCCATAACCGGCGGCTTCGTTTACCGTGGCTCGGCAATTCCCGATCTCCAGGGCGCTTTTCTGTACAGCGATTTCTGCACCGGCTTTTTGCGAGGTTTCCTCGAGGTCAACGGCGAAGTCGTTGTTGAAGGCAATTGGACCCCCGAACTCGGGGAGCTCGGCAACGTGTTGTCCTTCGGGGAGGACGGCTTCGGTGAGCTCTACATCCTCACCCTCGACGGCCGGGTCCGCAAGATCGTCCCTGCTGTCTAACCCCGCCGGTAGTTCTCGACGTAGCCCGGAGTGGCCACTCCCGGATGGAGTCGCTCGTCGGGTACAGGCTCCCTGTACACCGTGGACACCGGGATTAGCCCCGCCCAGATGGGCAGCGAGTAGTCCTCATCGTCGTCTACGACCGGGCCGTTGCGGACCTTGGCCGATGCCTCGTCGAGGGGGATGGCGACAACGGTCGTCGCGTTGAGCTCGGATTCGCTCGGTTGCCGAGCGTCATCCCAGCGGCCCGGCACCGTGTGGTCTGTGACCGCCTGGAGTGCAGTCAGTTTCTCATCGCCTTCCACCAGTCGGGGCGTCCCGAATATGACGACGGATCGGTAGTTCATTGAGTGGTTGAACACCGATCGAGCAAGAACCAGGGCATCGAGCAGCGTCACGGTCACACAGACCTCAGCGCCCGTGGCCAGCGTGCGCAACATGTGGCTCGCAGGTGAGCCATGGAGATACAGCGTGTTGCCCTGGCGGGCGTGAATGGTCGGAATGACTACCGGATATCCGCCTTCGTCGATAAAGCCGACATGACAAAAGAGCGCTTCGTCCAGAATGCTGTAGATCAGCTCGGTGTCCAGTGAGCCCCGCTTGGCTTTGCGGCGTACCCTGGTGCGTTCGGTTCCGGGCATGGGCGGCAGCCTATCTGCCTCGAGCGGAGTCGAGCGGTAGCGTGCTTCCTGTGATACCCGAGTCACGGGACGAGACAATCGAGGTGCGGGCCGACGAGCGGTTCGACGAGCCTGCGCTGGCCGAATGCCTGCGCGGCAAGCTGACCGGCGCCGAAGGTGATCCAATCGTTAGTCAATTCGCCGGGGGGGCAGCCAACCTCACCTACCAGCTCGATTACGGCGACCACGTGTATGTGCTGCGCCGCCCCCCGCTGGGGCCCGTGGCTCCCCGCGCCCACGACATGGGGCGCGAGTACCAGGTGCTATCGAGGATTCATTCCGCATATCCGCCGGCACCCCGGGCGTACATCTTTTGCGACGACCCGTCTGTTATCGGGGCCCAGTTCCTTGTCATGGAGCGCCGATACGGGACGGTGGTCCGGAGGACG
Organism: Acidimicrobiia bacterium; assembly: GCA_030623545.1. Lineage (GTDB taxonomy): Bacteria > Actinomycetota > Acidimicrobiia > Spongiisociales > SHLN01 > JAUXLW01. The sequence goes on from JAUXLW010000123.1 coordinate 1,889, forward strand.
ATGCCCGAGAGCTTCGCTCAGCTTCCGGGCGCTCCCCGCGAGCTCGGCGAGGCGCTGGTGGACGCCCTGGCTGATTTGCACACAGTCGATTACCAGTCGGTGGGCCTCGCCGACCTGGGAAGACCCGAAGGATTCATCGAGCGCCAGGTGGCCGGCTGGCACCAGCGCTGGGAGGCGGCCAGGGCCGACGAATTGCCGGCGATGGAGAGCGCTTATTCGTGGCTGGCGGCTCACCTGCCGGTAAGTCGCGACTACAGCCTGGTGCACAACGACTTCAAACTCGACAACTGCATGTTCACTTCCCATGACCCGAGCCACCTCGAGGCCGTCTTCGATTGGGATATGGCAACGTTGGGTGACCCTCTCAGCGATCTGGGGGGATTGCTTGCCTACTGGGTGGAGCCGTCCGACCCCGAAGGCGTCAAGAGCTTCTCACCCATGCCGTCGGGTGTGGATGGGTTCCCGTCACGGAGCGAGCTGGTGGAGAGGTACGCCAGGCGAAGTGGTCGAGACGTCGCCGAAATCGATTTCTATCACGCTCTGGGTCTGTACCGCGTGGCTGTGATCCTGGCGCAACTGTTCATTCGCTGGCAGAGAGGCCAAACTCGGGATGAACGTTTTGCGGGGATGTGGGACATCACGAAGCTGGTGGCGGAAGCTGCGGCGGACAAGGCCTCCCCGGGATAAGCAAGAATGGCGACATATGGCCGACGTCAAACCCTGGTCGAGCTTGCGAGCCCGCCTCTATTCCTTCATCAACCGCAACCCGGATTCGAATGATCTGGTTGTCCGTCTGGCTGGATTGCACGCGACAGACAAAGCGCTTGACATCGGATGCGGCCCCGGCGCTGCGGTGCGCCTAGCCGCAGAGGTTGCTGCCGAGGCGGTGGGGGTCGATCGGTCCGGGGACATGGTTGAGATTGCCCGAAAACGCTCTTCGGGCCGGCCCAACGTTCGCTTCGAGGTGGGGGCCGTTGAGTCAATCCCGTTTGCCGACGACGAATTTTCTTCCGCGTGGACCGTGCACGCTTTTCACCCTTGGGAGGATCAGGAGGCCGGTCTGGCTGAGTGTCGGCGAGTACTCGCCCCGGGGGGTCGGTTGCTAATTGTGGAGAAGGATGTCAAACGATCCAAAGGTCACGGCCTGACGAGGGAAGGGATCGAGGGAGTCACGGCCAAGCTGCAGCGCGCCGGCTTTGCCGAGGTGGCGGTGAGCAAACACGACAAGCAGTTCGTCCTCATAGCCCATTGACCGAAGGCATCGTTATGTTGCCACCAGATCGTCGGGATGAGTGGGCACGCTGACGATGCTGCGCTCGGGCCAGCGAAGCGCCGATAGATATCCGTCGAAAGTCTCGCCGCTGAAGCGATCCCGGGCCTTCTCGCCGTAGGCGGCACCGGTATCGATGACCACCGAGCCTCCACCGGCCTCCCGAAACCGCGGTTCCCTGACCACCGAGTGGCCGGCCACCACGAAAGGATCGCCGTCGTACATGGCCTGCCAGTCGGGCCGGATCTCGGTTCCGCTCTCGTCGGGTTCGGCTCCGCCCCGCAGACACCAGTGCTCGGCCTCCTCGTCAACCCGACCGATGAGGTCGCTACGAATGGCCGCATGGACCACCAGGAGGCGGCCGTCGTCGAGCATCAGCTGGAGCGGGAAGCTGGAGACCCATTTCTCTTCCGGCCGGCCCTCGGCCCATGCTCCGTCCTTGTTGCCTCGAGCCATTGAGGCGCGGCCGGTGCCGACCAGGCGGGCAATGTAATCGAATGTTTCAGCAGAATGAGCTCCCCTGGTGACGATGTCGCCGACAAACGCCAGCCTTCTTCCCGTGGAATGCCGTCCCGACCGCTCATAGCCCAGCTGGTCCATCAGGTTGTGGAGCGTATTGAGGCAGCCGTGCACATCACCGACGACGTCGTATTCAGCCAAGCTCGAGGTCTCCGTCGGTCAGGATTCTTGGTGGAATCAAGAGCGCCAGTTGGCCGGCCATGGGGCGGATGGAGCTCCACGATCGGAACTCGAAATCAATTACCACCAGGGTGGCGGTCGCCATCCGTACCGAAGCGCCGGTCAACGTGTGCACGACGCTGCCCCAGGTGGGCTCGTGGCCGACTATGAGAATCGATTCTTCGTCCGACTTTTCCGCCAACAAGCCGAGTACGTCTGGTGTGCTGGCGGCGTACAGACGGGGGGTGGACTCGACGGGGCACTTCCAGTCTCCGGCCTGCATGGCGAGCTTGAGGGTGGAACCGGCACGAACCGCACTCGAGGTAATGGCCAGATCCGGCACCAGGTCGGCCAACGCCATGAACTTTCCGATGGCCCTGGCGGCCTTGCGACCCCGCCCGGCCAATGGCCGATCATGGTCGGTTCCGTAGTCGGCGTCCCAGTTCGACTTGGCATGTCTCAGGATCAATAGCCGGGGCATGGACGCAGTCTTTCAGATTGGGCGCAACATTGCCGAAAAATTGGCCTCTGGCCATTTGGGCCGGCCAGTCTTAGAATTCGCGTCTTGCGGAGCCATGAGGAGAACGAATGGCGATTGAGCAACCCCTCGACCCAGAATTGGAGCGCCCCGAGCTCGACAGCCCGGACCTGTATTTCAACCGGGAGATCAGCTGGCTGCATTTCAATTCGCGCGTCCTCGATGAGGCGCAAGATGAGCGCCGTCCGCTGTTAGAGAGAGTCAAGTTCCTGTCGATCTTTGCATCCAACCTTGACGAGTTCTTCATGATCAGGGTATCGGGGCTTCGCAAGCAGCTCTTGGGAGGAGCCCTCGAGACTCCAGCCGATGGCATGACACCGGCCGAGCAGCTGGCGGCCATTCGCATGAGGCTGCAACCGCTGCTCGAGACTCACCAGGCCACCTGGGAGGGCTTGAGGGCCGAGCTCGAAGAGGAGGACATCCACCTGCTGCAGCTGTCCGACCTCAAGAAGAAGCAGCGCAAGTTGCTGCGCCAGTATTTCAAGCGCGAGATCTTCCCTGCCCTCACCCCACTGGCGTTTGATCCCAGCCACCCGTTCCCGCATATTTCCAATCTGTCGCTCAATCTGGCTGTGTTGGTCAGAGACTCCAGGATCGGGGAGCGTTTTGCCCGTCTCAAGGTGCCGCAGATCCTTCCTCGCCTTCTGC
>JAUXLW010000116.1 GCA_030623545.1 Acidimicrobiia bacterium
CGCGAGGGCCTTGATGGCGTTAACTGCGGTCTGTTGAGTGCTCAAGCGTCCTCCTGGGGAGGTCAGGCTATACCTCTTGTCGCTGCTCGGCCGAAGGCCGGAGGGTGGGAACGGTTCCCTCCAATTACTCCTCCCCTCCTCGCCCTCACTTCGCTCAGGCGGCCTCCCCCAGGCCAGGAGGACATAAAGGAGAAGAGCTTCCCCTCCTCCCCCTCGCTTCGCTCAGGCGGTCCTCTCCCAGGAGGACAGAAACTGGAGCCGAAAAATTACAACGCGGCTACAGCCTCGCGGGCGTGATAACTGGAGCGGACCAGGGGGCCGGCCTCAACGTGGCCGATCCCGAGCCGTTTTCCTTCGGCGCTGTAGCGGTCGAATTCGTCGGGATGCACGTAACGATCGATGGGCCGGTGCCGACGGGTCGGGCGCAGGTATTGGCCGATGGTGACCACGTCGACACCCACCGCCCGGAGATCCGCCAATGCTCCCAGGACTTCGCCTTCTGTCTCGCCCATCCCGACGATGAGGCCCGACTTGACGAGCCCGGCCGGGTTATGCCACTTGGCACGGGCGAGAAGAGCGAGCGAGCGCCCATAGTTGGCGGCGGTGCGAATGTCGCGCTGGAGCCGCAGTACCGTCTCGGTGTTGTGGTTGAGCACCGTGGGTTTGGCCGCCATCACGATCTCGAGGGCTTCCTTATCACCCTTGAAATCGGGAATCAGCACCTCAACATCACATTCGGGAAGTCTCCGGTTTATCTCCTCGATCGTTTGAGCGAAAATGCCGGCCCCGCCGTCCTGCAGATCATCCCGGTTCACCGACGTCATCACCGCGTGCTTTAGGCCCATTTGTGCAACCGCCTCAGCCGCTCGCAGGGGCTCAAAGATGTCCACCTCGCCCGGCTTTCCGGTCTTGACATCGCAGAAGCTGCACGCCCTGGTGCACGTGTCGCCGAGCAGCATCAGCGTGGCGGTACCGGAGCCCCAGCACTCATAGATGTTGGGGCACCCTGCTTCCTCGCAAACCGTGTTGAGGCTTTGGGAACGCATCAGCTTCTTGAGATCGAGGTAGCTGTCATCCATGACTGCCTTGACCTTCATCCAATCCGGCCTGGGCGGCTCGCCGGCAAGACGGCCCCGCACCACCACCTGCTCGGAGGGCTGAATGTTGAGCATGCGCTCATCGACGTCGAAAACGCGACCGGTGCCCCGGACGAAGGCAGCCCGCTGCTCCTCGACTTCATCCACCTCGAACACCTTCACGAACCAGGGCACCAGAACATCAATGAACTCCTCGTGGCTGACCTTGCGGCCGAGGATCTCAACCAGCGAGGTAACCGGTCTGGCCAGACCGCAGGGATTGATGTGCTCAAAGAAGCCGAGATCGGTATCCAGATTCACCGCGAAGCCGTGCATCGTCACTCCCCGGGACACCCGAACTCCGATGGCTGCAACTTTGCCCTCATCAGTCCAGACGCCGGTGTATCCATCCTCTGTCCAAGCAGCAACACCCAGGTCCCCCAGCGCCCCCACCAGGGCCTGCTCGAGCCGGCGCACATAGGGAACCACCTGGCGAGCCTCGGGCAACGCCAGAATCGGATAGCCGACGAGCTGGCCGGGGCCGTGGAAGGTGATGTCGCCCCCCCGATCAACATGAAAGAGCTCGGCCCCCAGCTCCCGCAACAACGCATCGTCGGCGAGCAGATGTGTTTCATCACCATTGCGGCCAATTGTGTAAGTCGGGGGATGCTCGAGCAGCAACAAATAGTCGTCGGAGCTGCGACCGTTAGCCCGGCCTTCGTGAAAAGCCCGTTGGAGGTCCCAGGCCTCGCCGTACGGAAGCCGGCCGAGCCAGCGGATCCTCACGCCAGCTCCTGCTCCCAATCCCAGGTCTCCAGGCTCTGCTTGAGCCGTTGCAGGAATAGCACGGCAGTTGAACCGTCGAAGGCCCGGTGATCCCAGCTGAAGCCGAGGTAACCGATGTGGCGTATCGAAATCGAGTCGTTGCCGTAAGCATCGGTGACAACCACCGGCCGCTTGCTCACCGTGTCGGTGGACAGGATGGCAGTGTTCGGCACGTTGATTATCGGAGCAGTTAGGAACGAGCCGAACGGCCCCGGATTGGTTATCGAGAACGTGCTTCCGGTGACGTCGTCCGGTTGGAGGGCTTTGTCGCGGGCTTTCTCAGCCACGCTTCTGATCGCCCGGGCCAGGCCGACAACTCGCAAGCCGTCGGCCCCTCGCACGGTTGCCACGAGAAGGCCCTTCTGGTCGAGGTCAACGGCGATTCCGAGATTGATCGAAGTGTGGAAGACCGCCTTGCCCTGCTCGGGGTAGATGGAGCTGTTCACAACCGGGAAAGCGGCAAGGGCGTCGACGGTCGCCCGGGCAATGAAGGGCAGATAGGTCAGCGAAAAGCCCTCCGTCTTCTTCCACTCTTCCCTGTGGGCTTGCCTGACTCTTTCGACGTTCTCGTAATCGACCTCTATCGAGGCCCAAACATGGGCGGCAGATTGCTTGGCACGAAGCATGTTGTCGGCAATGCGGACGCGGAGGCGATCGAGGTCGATGACGTGGTCCCCGCTCAATAAGGCCACTCCCTCCGGTGGAGCGGCGGTCCCACCTTCGGGAATGAGCGGAGCACTCGGGGCCGGCGGTGCGACCCCGCCGGGCGCCGGGGCGGCTGCGACGGCCGGGGGCGCCGGCGCCTGGGCGACGGCGGCACCGGAGGCTAGAAAGGCCTCCAGATCCTTGCGGGTGATACGGCCCCCCGCGCCGGTGCCGGGCACCGTCGCCAGATCGACTCCGGAGGCGGCCGCAAGTCTGCGGACCACCGGCGAGAGCACTTGACGCATGCCGTTTCCGGGCCCGGTCTGAGCTCCGGCAGGAGCGCTAACGGAGGCCGGGGCGGCCGCGGCAACGATCACGGGCTCGGGTACAGAAGCCGGCTGGGCGGCAGGCTCCAACTGGACTGACACCACCGGCTCCACGGGCTGGCCCGGGGCCGCCTCAGCCGCCGGCTGCGCCGCGATCTCCTCACCGGGCTCTCCGATGACAGCCAGTGGGGTGCCCACGGGCACTGTCTCTCCTTCGGCAACCAGGATCTCGTGAACGATTCCCGCAACCGGCGACGGGACCTCGGTGTCAACTTTGTCCGTGGAAATCTCGAGCAGGACCTCGTCTTCAGAGATGGCCTCTCCCGGCTGTTTCGCCCAGCTGAGGATGGTGCCTTCGGTAACGGTCTCGCCCAGCTGCGGCATGGTGACGGTCGTGGCCATATCTATCTCCTATGTGACGGCAAGTGAACGCACGGCCCGGAGCACGTCTTCCACCTGGGGAATAAAGGCGTCCTCGAGCCCGGCTTGGAAAGGGATGTGGGTGTGAGGAGGAACGACCCGCTGAATGGGGCCATCCAGGTCCCAGAACAAGTCCTCGGCGACCCGGGCAGCAATCTCGGATGCCACCGAGGCGACCGGGACGTCCTCCTGCACGATCACCAGGCGGGAGGTCTTGGACACCGAGGCAAAAACGGCATCCCAGTCGATCGGGGCTAACGACTGTAAGTCGACGACCTCGATGGAGGTCCCCTCTGCGGCAATCTCCTCGGCCGCCGCCAGGGAAGTATGGACCATTGCCCCCCAGGTCACAACGGTGACGTCGCTACCGGGGCGAGCCACCCGAGCCCGGCCGAGAGGTATCTCATAGGCTCCGCCGGGGATGGCTTCCTTGATGCTTCGGTAGAGCTTCTTATGTTCCAGGAATACAACAGGGTTGGGGTCTCTGATGGCTGCCGTCAGCAAGCCCTTAGCCGCAGTCGGTGTTGAGGGAACGACAATCTTTATGCCGGGGTGGTGGGCCAGCATCCCCTCAGGACTGATCGAGTGGAAGGGCCCGGCCCGCAAGCCTGCCCCGGAGGGGCCCCGCACCACCATGGGTACCGAAACGCCCCCCTTCCAGTTGTACTTGGCAGCTTCAGTAACTAGCTGATCCAGCCCTGGATAGATGAAGTCGGTGTACTGCAGCTCGGCGATCGGCCGCAACCCGGCCAGAGCCGCGCCGACGGAGGCGCCGATGATGGCGACCTCGGCGATCGGAAAATCGACCACCCGCATTGGGCCGAATTTTTCAATGATCCCTTCAGTGACCTTGAAGGCGCCACCGAACGCCCCCACATCCTCGCCGAGCAGAAAGACGGAATCGTCCTCGTCCATCGCTTCCATCAACCCCGCCTTGATGGCCTCGAGCATGGTGATGGGGTCTCCCTCTCCCGTACCCGGGCCCGGAGCGGGCTCATCGACCCGTACAGCAAACAAGTCATCGTTCACCGATTCGGGGGCGGGATCGGGCTCGGCCTGGGCCCACTCGATCCCCGATTTGATCCGGCTCTCAATCTCCTCCGCCATTCTCTCCCTGGTTTCGCTGGTGAGAACGCCTCGCTCCATGAGGTATTGCTCAAAACGAGGGATTGGATCGCGGTCCATCCAGGACTCCCGGAAATCGGGCTTGACGTAGTCGGCGGAATCATGGCCGGCGTGCCCGAAGTGGCGGAACGTGACCGCCTCGATCAACGAGGAGCCCTCGCCGGCCCGCGCCCGAGCGATTGCTTCGTCGGCTGCGGCATGACAGGCCAGCACATCATTTCCGTCGACTGTCACGCCGGGGATTCCGTAGCCGGCCGCTCGCTCGGCGATCTCCCCCACGGCGAACTCCACCTCGTTGGGCGTGGAGTATGCGAACTGGTTGTTCTGCACGGTAAACACGATCGGGAGCTGCAAAACCGCGCCGGTGTTGACCGCCTCATGCCACGCTCCGGTGGCCGTGGCGCCCTCGCCACAGTTAGCCAATGCCACGTGCGGCTCGTCCCGTTGCTTAAAAGCCAAAGCCCACCCCAATGCTACGGGATAGGAATCGGGGAGAGGGGACACCACCATCAACGTGCCCTTATCGAGCACACCGAAATGGCTGTTTCCATCCCGACCTTTGGTGGGACCTGCAGCCTTGCCGAAGAAATTGAGCAAGGTTTCCTCGAGGGTCACTCCCCTGGCCAACTGGGTAATCAGGTCGCGATGGGTGCCCCCGAAAATGTCGCCATCCTCGAGTGCATACCCGAACCCGACCATGGCGGCTTCCTGTCCCACACCCGGGTA
>JAUXLW010000139.1 GCA_030623545.1 Acidimicrobiia bacterium
GCTCACCCTGGGCGGCTGCGTTCGCGGCGGAGTCGCCGGTGACCACTACGGTCGTCATCACGACGAATCCGGTCACCATGAGTGTCAAGAATCGAGGCAAAGCTCCTGTTCCCTTTGTTAGCGTGCCGGCAGGCTAGCTGATCCTAACCACCCAGGGTGGTTCAGGCTCCGAGCTGTTTCAGCCCCTCCACCAGGCGGTCGATGCGAGCGGTACACGTCTCATCTTCGACCGGCGGCACAAGCTCCACTACCCGCTTGGCGGCTCCGGACACAGCCAGAGCGGCCGGAGAGCCCGGCTCGCTTTGCATGACGGGCGTCCCGTTGTCCCCGCCGCTCACTACCAGCGGATCCAGAGGAATGCTGGCGATGAGGGGGACACCCAGCTCATCAGCCAACTCCTGGCCCCCGCCTTCCCCAAACAGGTTGAAGTGCTCACCGGATTCGGTGGTGAATCCGGCCATGTTCTCAACTACCCCGATCACCGGCATGAAACTGCGCCGGGCCATGTCGGCAACGCGGGACGCCACCTTCTGGGCAGTTTTCTGGGGCGTAGTCACCACCACCATCTCTGCTTGTGGGAGCAGTCGCGCCAACGCCATTTGAATGTCGCCCGTCCCGGGAGGCATGTCGACTACCAGGTAGTCGATCTCGCCCCAGGCCACGTCTGTGAGGAACTGCTCTAAGGCTTTGGAAAGCATCAGGCCTCGCCACATGAGCGCTTTGTCCTCATCGTCGACGAGCAGACCTGTTGACACGAGCTTGAGGCCTTGAACTTCGAGGGGCTGAATCCGCTTGTCCTCGCTGGCTGTGAGGCGCTCCGACCCGACACCCAGCATGCGGGGGATTGAGAAGCCCCAGATGTCGGCGTCGAGCAGGCCGACCTTGAATCCCTGTTGGGAGAGCGCCAGCGCCAAATTGACGCTGATAGAGGATTTACCGACACCACCCTTGCCGCTGCTGATGGCAATCACCCTGGTGACCGGGTCGATCATGGTTGGCTCGGCATCCTCCCTGGCCTTCCAGCGGGCCCGGGCCATCAGCTCCGAGCGCTCCTCCTGGGTCATTTCACCCATTTCCACGGTGACGCTTTCGATGCCGGGCAGAGCTGTGATCTTGCGCTTTACGTCCCCGTCTATCTGATCTCGCATCGGGCAGGCAGCGATTGTGAGCGCCAGTTTGATGGTCGCCTTGCCATCAGAAACATCGATGCCCTTGACCATGCCCAGTTCGACGATGTCGGCACCCAACTCGGGGTCGACCACGCCCCGCAGGGCCCGTTCAATTTCGGCTGCAGTCGTCATTGTCATCCAGGGAATCGGGGAAATGGCACTCACAGGGTAGGCGGAATACCTATCGTTAAGGTTCCGTTTGTTATTGCCGTATACTCATCCCAACCCCAGGAGATCTGTTCAATGTTGACGCTTACGGCTCCGGCCGCTGAAAAGGTCAAGTCACTCCTCAAAGATGAGGGAAACGAGGCCATGGCTCTACGCGTCGCCGTGCGCCCCGGCGGGTGTTCTGGGTTTTCTTACGAGATGTTTTTCGACGCCGAAGTCGATGCCGACGATCAGGTTGTGGAGTTCCACGGTGTCAGAGTGGTCGTTGATTCTGCAAGTGCCCCGCATCTCGAGGGCGCTGAGGTTGATTACAAGGACGGCCTACAGGGTGCAGGGTTTGCCATAAACAATCCCAACGTTGAGCGCACCTGCGGTTGCGGACAGAGCTTCAACTAACCCGCATGCCCAAGTCGGTTCCCGACCTCCCGTCTGCCCCCGCGGCGCTCGGTCCCTACTCACCAGTCGTTGAAGCCAATGGTTTTGTTTTCATTTCCGGACAGGTCGCGGCCGATGCCGCAAGCGATCTGGACGGCGATGCTGCTGGCCAGGCGCGACAGGTGATGCAGCAGATCGGGAGGATGTTGGGAGACCTGGATTTGGGCTACGCCGACGTTGTCAAAACCACGATCTTTCTTTCCAACATGGACGACTTTGCATCCGTCAACGAGGCCTACGGAAGCTTCTTCGAGGAGGCTCCTCCTGCCCGTTCGACGATTGAGGTAGCTCGGCTCCCGCGAGATGTAGCTGTGGAGATCGAAACCATCGCGACCCGCTAACTACGCGTAATAGTCGTCTTCCAAGTCCTCAGAGCCGGGCTCATCGGCGCGGGTCTGGTGGACCTCTTCGAGGCGGGTGTGGAGGCGTTGCAGCTGCTCCCGGCTTTGAAGCTCAAAGTACAGGCGCCACGCGTCGTTGGACTTGACCTCCGGCTCGGGAGTGCCTTTAGCACGAATCACGCCACCGCCCTGGGTGACCTTGCTCGCGACTTTGCTCTCTCCAATGGTGTTTACGAACAGTGTTTTGATGGCCATCGCTTTCCCCCTCGGATGGTCTGACCGATTTGGGTTTATCGGCGATTTTACTGGAAAACTCAAGTGAGTTGCTGAAGTAGCTTGGGATCATGAGCGCCGTTGAATCCTTTTGGCGAGAGTTCGCCGATGCCTCTGGGGTAGATGCCGGCTATTCCGCCTGGGCCTTCGGGAGTGATGACGATCCTGGCCTGCAAGCGAAGCTCGGGTTTCTCGTGCGCGATGGGCCCAAGCGAGCAACCACCGGCTTGCTTTCCGAATACGAGCAGGAAGGCGAAGCTTTGCCCGAGACAGGGGATTACAGCGTGATCCTCGACGGCAGGGGAGGCCCTCTATGCATCATCCGCACCACTCATGTCGAGTTGCGACCCTTCGGTGAGGTAGATGCCGAGTTCGCCCGGGTCGAGGGCGAAGGCGATCGATCCTTGGACTATTGGCGGCGCGCCCATCTCGCGATTTTCGACCGCCTCGACATCGAAATCGATGACGGGACCATGATGGTGCTGGAGCGCTTCGATCTGGTCTGGCCGCGCCAGGCGACAGGCTCGGACTGAACCTGGGAACCTGCTGAGTAGTGCCGTCGAAATCGGCGACATGCTTTGCTCAGCGGGCTCCTAGGGCGAAGCCGCCCCGCAGACGGTTTCTGTAATCAAGCGGGTTACCAGATAAGGGTCACAGTTGGCGTTCGGTCGGCGATCCTCGAGATAGCCGCGGCGTTCTTTCTCCACCTGCCACGGTATGCGCACTGAGGCTCCGCGGTCGGACACTCCATAGTTGTACTCGGTCCAGGGGGCCGTCTCGTGGAGGCCGGTGAGTCGCCGCTCGATGCCGGCGCCGTAGTTTTCGATGTGATAGTCGTGGTTCTTGCCGAGAGCTTCGGCTGCTGCGATGACGGCATCGTAATCCTCGCGCATCTGCGCCGTCGAGAAGTTGGCGTGGGCACCCGCGCCGTTCCAATCGCCCTGGATTGGCTTGGGGTCGAGCGTCGCCGAGATCCCGAAGTCCTCACCGATGCGGTACAGAAGCCAGCGGGCAAGCCACACCTGGTCGGCGCAGGTCACCGGATCCAACGGGCCGATCTGGAACTCCCACTGGCCCATCATCACTTCTGCGTTGGTTCCCGAAATGGCGAGACCTGCTTCGATGCAAGCGGTGGTATGTGCCTCGACCAGGTCGCGGCCGAACACTTCGTCGTCCCCTATGCCGCAGTAGTAGCCGCCCTGCGGAGCCGGGTAGCCGCCGGGGGGCCAACCGAGGGGCCTGCCGTCCTTATAGAGCGTGTACTCCTGCTCGATTCCCAACCACGGCTCGAGGTGGCTGTAATGCTCGGTGGCTTCGGCGCACGCCCGTCGCGTGTTGGTGGCGTGAGGGCTCATATCGGTGAGGAGTACTTCACACAAAACGAGGACGTTATCTCCCCCCCGGATGGGATCCGGCACCGTCATCACCGGTTGCAGAACGCAATCCGATTCGGACCCGGGGGCCTGGTTGGTGCTGGAGCCGTCGAAGCCCCAAATGGGAATCTCGGCGCCGGTTGGAAGCACGTTGGTTTTCGACCGAAGGAACTTGGTCGGCTCGGACCCGTCGATCCATATGTATTCCGCCCTATAAGTCATGCTGTTTCCTTTCAACCCGACACCGCCCGGCGGTCGGATTCAGTCGCCGAATTGTAATTCTCCGCTATCGGCTATGCCCATTGCGGACATCAGGCCGGTTCCAAGGCGATGAGCTCGTCGACCTTTGTCTTGTAATCGGCGACCGCGGTTTCGAAAGCGGCCAGAGCAGCCTTGCGTGCTTCGCCCGTGTCTGGGGATTTGAGGCCGGCCACCATGGCATCGGCCTGGTCGACCATCTCCTGAGCTACGGCCACCATCTCCTTGTGAACCGGGTCTATTCCTGGCACATCGGCCTCCGGTACTTCGAGGAAGCCCATGCTGTTGCGAAACGTCTGGGCGTCGTCCTTCAGGGTTTGCAACGCAGTTACCGCTGCGGAATACTGAAGCCCGGACGTTTCCTTGTTGTCGAAATCGCTATTTATGCCCTGGGCACGTGCCAGCAATTCATCGGCCCGAGTCACGCGAAAGCCCAATTGACGGTTGTACTCGGCCAGCACCGAGGGCAAGGTCGTGGTCGTCGTCGCGGATTCAGGCGCTGTCGTGTCTGTACTTCCTGCATCCAATGTGGTGGTCGTGGGGCTCGGTGTGGGATCCTCGGCCGCGCTGAGAAAGAGCCAGGCGCCCCCC
>JAUXLW010000212.1 GCA_030623545.1 Acidimicrobiia bacterium
GACAAGCTGCTCTGGATGAACGGGGTCTACATTCGTGAGCTGGAGCTCGATGACTTCATTGCCAGGACCCGGCCGCTGGTTGAGGCCGACCTGGGAAGAGAGTTCACAGTGGAAGACTCGGAGACCTATCGCCTGGTAGCCCCTTTGATTCAGGAGCGGATGAAGGTGCTCACCGAAGCGCCGGATCAGGTGCGGTTCTTGTTCGTGAGTGACGTTGCTTACGACGATGCGGCGTGGAAGAAAGTCCTCGCCAAACCTGAGGCCAGGGTGTCGCTCGAGGGTGCTCTGTCACGGCTCAGTGACTTGGGGGAGTGGGAGTCAGAATCCATCGAGGGGGCGTTGCGCGAGATGCTGGCCGAACTGGGGCTCAACGCCAGCAAGGGACTACAGCCGGTGCGAGTAGCGATCACCGGTTCCAGGATCAGCCCACCACTCTTCGAATCGCTTGCTGCGCTCGGCAAGGAGGAAAGCCTCCGGCGTCTGCGAGATGTGTTCGGTCGCCTGTGAGCTTCCAAGAACAGATTGTCTTTGTGTATGTCCAAGACCTAGAACGGGCCGCCCGGTTCTATGGTGAAATCCTGGGATTGGACTTAGTCCTGGATCAGGGAGGCTGCCTCATTTATCAGGTGGCGGGATCTGCCTACCTGGGGATCTGCGATCGTCCGGAAAGAGCCGGGATCGAGGGATCACTCGTGACTCTGGTGACCGGGGATGTCGACGAGTGGTTCGAGCGTCTCGTCAGCGCCGGCGCCGAGATCATCCGGCCACCGCAACACAGTGCCGAATACCAGATCTACAACTTCTTCGCCCGTGATCCTGACGGCAATCGGCTGGAGTTCCAGCGCTTCGACGATGAGTCATGGAAGGTTGCAGAGGCCTGAGCGCTTTGTATCCTGACGAGCCGCCCTTCGGGGGTGGTGTAATCGGTAACACAGCAGGTTCTGGTCCTGTCGTTGAGGGTTCGAGTCCTTCCCCCCGAGCAGTCCTCTAGCCGGGCGCAACTGACGCCTGGAAGATGCTCTCAATGGCCTCGTCGAGAGCACGATCGAATTCGTCGTCGCTCTGTTGAGCGGTCAAGCCCTCGGTCAGCGCTCGGGAGAAGCTGGCGACGACCCCGCGGTTGCTGGCCAGCCGGGCATTGGCATCATCGCGCGAGTACCCCCCAGACAGCGCCACGACCCGGAGCACCTTCCGATGTTCGACGAGCTCGCTGTAGAAGCCCGGCTCGTCGGGGAGCGTGAGTTTCAGCATGATCCGATCGCCTTCGCCGATGCCTTCGAGATTGCGCAGGATCGCTGTCTTGAGCAGGGCCTCGGCTTCGGCCTTCTCAGGACTGTGGATGTCGATCTCGGGCTCGAGGATGGGTACGAGGCCAACGGCGAGGATCTGCCTGCCGATTTCGAACTGCTGCGCCACCACCGCGTCGATTCCGACGGGGTTGGCGAGCTTGATAACCGAGCGCATCTTGGTGCCGACGACGCCCTTATCCAGGGCACGGTTGAGCAGCTCATCGAGGCCGGGTATGGGGTTCATGAGCTGTACCCCGTCTACCTCCTCAGCCAGGCCCTTGTCCACCTTGAGGAACGGGACGACACCCTTGACTTCCCAGAGATACTCGGCAGAGCCGCGGCCTGCGATGTCGCGATCCATCGTATTTTCAAACAAAATGGCTCCTATCACCCGATCGCCATCAAATGACTCGCTGGTGACAATCCGGGTGCGCATCTCATGGATGATGTCGAACATCTCGTCTTCGTTGGAGAAGGCGTCTTCGGCAAGGCCGTAGGTCAGGAGCGCCTTCGGTGTGCTTCCTCCACTCTGATCGAGCGCGGCGATGAAGCCGTGCCCCTGTTGGATCTTCTCGATTTGTTCTTCGTGCATGTGCCTCAGGATAGATCCAGGCTCAGCACAGCAGCCCACCGCGGTGGCCAACTCTTGCCAGATTTCATGAAGAGGCTCGTCGGCTGCCGAGCTCGACGGGGATCACCATGTCTCTGTGCCCGATATTCGGTGACATGGTTCGGTGCCTGGGAGCCTGCTGACCAATGCATGTCACCGATTTCGGCGACCAGTCATTACCACTCGCGGCGTCCTCGGTCCCGCCATTCCACCCGAGGAGTGGCAAAACCTCGTTCTTGCGACTGGCGCGTCTGGCCGCCGATCTCGGCAACGGCATTAATCAGCAGACTCCTGGAGCACAGCCTTAATGATTGCCGAGTGCATAGCGTCGGCAACGGCGTGAGTCGATATCACCGAAATATCCTTGAAGCCTGCTGCAGACAGGCTCTCCTCGTACTCTTGAAAAGAGAGGGCGCCGGCGATGCAGCCGGTGTAGTCACCTCGCTCGGCTCGCTCGGCAGCTGCGAGGCGGTCCTCGGCGACCACGTCGGTGATACCAATCCGGCCACCGGGCTTGAGCACACGTGCCATCTCCGAGAAGACCGCCTCCTTGTTGGTTGAGAGGTTGACGACGCAGTTGGAGATGATCACGTCGACTGATGAGTCGGGGAGTGGTATCTCCTCGATGTACCCCTTGAGGAATTCGACGTTGTCTGCGTTGGCCTCGGCCGCATTCTTGCGAGCCAGCTCGAGCATCTCGTCCGTCATGTCGAGGCCGTAGGCCTTGCCGGCCGGGCCGACCCGTTTCGCGGAGAGCAAGACGTCGATGCCGCCCCCCGACCCGAGGTCGAGGACGGTCTCTCCCTCGTTGAGGTCGGCAACTGCGACCGGGTTGCCGCATCCGAGGCTTGCAAACCTGGCGGCGTCGGGCAGCTCGGCGCCGTCAAGCGCGTCGTACAGGCCGCTGCCGAATTTGTCCTCATCTTCGGGCCCGCAGCACGAGGGGCCGCCATCGAGCACCAGGAGGGCGTCGGACGCATACCGTTTGCGGACGGTTTCGCGGAGGTTGTGGTCAATACTCATTGTTGATCTCTCTTCCAAGGTGCGAGTGCGGAGGCCTTCCCCATCACCGTCTCGGCGGCTGTGGGGAAGCGTTCGAGGCAACTTCGGTTTACCTCGTAGAGGCTGCTCGTGCCGACCTTTGTCACATGAACGAAACCTGTGTCGGCGAGGGTTTTGAGGTGGTGGGACACCGTGGACTGGCCGATGTCGACCGCGTCCACTATCTCGCCGACCTTCATCGGCCCGTCGCGCGTGGCGAGCAGGTTGAGAATGACGATCCGCGAGGGGTCGCCGAGAGCCCTGAACCAGCTTGCCCACGTCTCTGCGTCGTTCCGTAATACATTCATCTATCATCGATGATAATAGATAAAGCGAAGATTCGGAAGTCCGCTCAGAGACTCCGGCAGGTAGCGACATGAGCACTCACTCTTGGTTGGTGGCCAGAGACATGGAACCGTCCCATTCGGCTGTTGGGGCAGCCTCACACAGTTCCGTCAGCGATGCCCTGCACGTCACGACGTTGCCCGACGAGGCGGGTGA
>JAUXLW010000208.1 GCA_030623545.1 Acidimicrobiia bacterium
AGGGGTGGGTGGCGCCCACCAACAGCAGGAATGCCAGAAGCTTGCCTTCACTACGATTGTTGCTTCCAGGAGGCCTCGCACAAGGCGGTGTCCAGCAATCAACTGTTGGTTTCGGTGCGCGCTAGACCCGCTCTTGATGCAACCCCCGGGTCTCACCAACGCTCTGCTCAGGGTGCCGTTGTTGGAAACGACCCCCTCCCAGCCTCCCCCACTCCGTTTCACTCCGTGGGAGAGGAGCTCTCGCAGTCGGCAGTCAGCAGGCGGCGGCTACTTTTCGACTCGCAGGCGGGCTATGCGCCTGCGGTCCATCATGAGTACCGTCATGGAGATGCCGTCGAGGACTATGGCGTCGCCTTCTTCGGGTATGCGTCCCGCCTCGTCCATGAAGAGCCCGGCGACGGTCGAGTAGTCTCCTCGCGGAAGCTCCATTTCCAGTACCGCCTCCAGCTCGTCCACATCAACCCGACCATCGATGATCCACCGATCCGGCCCGGCCGGAGTCAACATCGGAATTGAGGGGTCGTACTCGTCCTGCAACTCACCGACCAGCTCGGCGATCACGTCTTTGGTGGTTACGACCCCTTCGACGCCGCCGTGTTCATCGACCACCACGCCGAATCCGAATCGGCTCCTTCGCATCTCCTGCAACACGTCCAACACAGGCCGGGATTCAGGTATATAGGTGGGAGGGCGAAGGATGCGGTTGATGTCCTCCGGCGTTGCAGCAGTTTTGAGGCGGAGGACATCCTTGACTGCCAGGATCCCGAGGATCTCATCCGTGCTGTTGGCGACCACCGGGAACCGGCTGTGTCCACTGGTGGCAACCGCTTCTTCGATCTTTTCCGCAGTCACAGGGATTGGAATCGAGATCATGTCCACGCGGGGCGTCATCACCTCGCGAATCGGCCGGTCTTCTAATGAGAACAGCGCATCGATGATCTCTCGTTCCGCCGCCTTTATTTCGCCGGTGCTCTCACTGATGAAGGCCAGGGCGCGGATGTCGTCCTCGGTGACCGGAGCGATCCCGGTTCCGAGATCTAGTCGGAAGAGTTTGAAGATACCCCGCGTGATGACGATGAAAGATCGGCTGATTGGTTTGAGAACCGTCACAAGCGTCGTGATCGGCCCTGCCACCAATAGGGAGAACCGTTCCGGGTAACGATTGGCAAGGGTCTTGGGCCCGATCTCACCGAACACGAGAATCACCGCCGTGAGAGCGAAGGTTACGATCCACGGCCCCCACGATTCCCCCGCCAGATCGATCAGCAACGCGGTGGCAACGGCTGCCGCCAGAATGTTCACGAAATTGTTGGCTACCAGCAGTGTCGACAGCGTTCGGTCCGGATTGCTCAGGAGGTCCTGGAGCTTGGCGCCTCGCCGGCTCTTTTCTGCGAGCTGGTGAGCTCGCTCCCGCTGGATGCTGACCAGTGCCGTTTCGGATCCTGAGAAGAAACCCGACAGCACAATGCAGATGCCCAATACCACGATGTACAGAATGTTGATGCCGCTCACGGCTGTTGGATTGTCTCCTTTGAGCCGACTGCGGCGTCTACGGCCTCGCGCAACTGATGGGGACTGAACGGCTTGACAAGCCAGGAGTGCGCGGCCGCTCGTTTGGCAAGAAACCCATCCGCCAGCCGGTCGAGCAACAGAACCACCGGAACATCGGGGAAGTCGTCGGCCTGTGCGGCTTCCTTGAGGGCTCTGGTCATAGCCATGCCTCCCATGGTCCCCACCTGTAAATCCACTACTGCAACATCGGGGCGTTGTTCACCGACTGCGGCCACCAGGGTGCGGGGATCGTCGTGCTGGGCGACCTCGAAGCCGGGGAGACTCAATGCCGACTTCACCTCATTGATTACCCATTGGGTGTCCGCCACCACCAGGATTCTTGGCATACCGGCAGCGTAGCAACGTTGAGGAACCTTCCTCCTGCGGCCGTCCATCCAGCTCGGTGGCCGCCTTAAGATCCGTGCCATGCTCCGACGCGTACTGCCCTTATTGCTAACAGCATTCTTGTTAGGCGCGTCTGCTCCAGCTTCAGCTGAGGGTGATTTCATCGACATCATCAAGCTGAGTGGGCCACTCGACGAACGGGCCGTCGACTTCGCCATCGAAACCATTCAGGAGGTGGCCCCAACCTCCGAGCTGATAATCCTTCAGCTCGATTCTCAAGCCACATTGACCACCAAGCTCGAGCTCCTTATCGACGTCGTTGCCGAACCGGCGGCTCCCCTGGCCGTGTGGGTGGGGCCCGAAACCGCTGTGGCCTACGGGGGAGCCGTGGAATTGCTGGCTGTGGCGCCGGTGCGGTTGGCCGCTCCCGGCGTAAAGATTGGTGCCGCTGAGCCCGTCGCCTTCGCTGATGTAGGGATCATTTCTAGCGTTGACAGGGCCGCGATTCTGGCCGCCACCGCCGTCGATGTCGCGACAGGCCGCATCTCGATCCTGGAGCCCATCCCCGGTCTCGTCGACGAGGTGCTTCCAGCGCTCAACAGCGTGGTGCAAGCCCTTGACGGCCGAACGGTGACGGTTGGAGGTGAGGAGCGCACCCTGGTAGTCACGGAGCCCTTCGATGATGGTGGCGAAATCCGCCGGCGCCCCATCGAGACCCGATTCCACGAGCCCGGCTTTGTTGATCGGGCGCTGCGGTTGTCACTTTCCCCGGCGGTTGCCTATCTGTTCCTGCTCGTCGGGTTGGTGGTGGCTGCTTTTGAGTTCTATGCCGCCGGCGTGGGGGTAGCCGCGGCGGTGTCGGTGCTGGCACTGGGCCTGGGTGGCTACGGATTGTCAGAGCTTCCGGTGAACTGGTGGGGGGTTCTTCTGGGGCTGGCTGGTTTTGGCCTTTATCTATATGACTTCCAGCGTCAGCAAATGCGAATCGCCTCAGTGGCCGGGACTTTGGCACTTATCTTTGGAGGGCGTTATTTCGTTCCCGAATCGCCCCAATTGTCGATGACGTGGCTCAGTGCCATCACCATCACGCTGGGGATCGCGGCGTTTTTCTTGTTTGGGATGACCACCGTGGTTCGGGCCCGGTTCTCCACACCCACGATCGGTCGCGACCACCTCATCGGGCGGCGGGGAAGAGCGGAAACCGCAGTCAGCCCCGAGGGCGTGGTGGTTGTCGACGGGGCTCGATGGAGGGCCAATTCAGCTCGGGTTTCCGGGATCGAGGCTGGTGATGAGGTGGTGGTGGCGGCGGTTAGTGGCTTTGTCTTGGACGTAGATCCCGTTGAGGAGCAATAAGCAGTAGGCGATGGACAATAGGCAATAAGCAATAGGCAATAAGCAATAAGCAGTAAGCAAGAGTCTTTGCCTCCTGCCTCCTGCCTCCTGCCTCCTCTTCTTCCTTAATTTTCCTGGCGAATTCGCGTTCTGGCTGGTAGTTTCCGGCCAGCTAACACAGGAGGATTTCCCCCGTGACCGTCGCTCCTAGCCGGGCCTGGCAGTCCGAAGCGCTTTGCCGTGGGAATCAGGCGCAACTGTTTTTCCCTCCCAGCACCATTGAGCGCAAAGAA
>JAUXLW010000074.1 GCA_030623545.1 Acidimicrobiia bacterium
CCTCCTCGCCCTCGCTTCGCTCAGGCGGTCCTCCCCCGGGAGGGAGTTGGGAACCGGATTCGAGAAACTTTAAGGCTCCCCCTCCTCGCCCTCGCTTCGCTCAGGCGGTCCTCCCCCAGGAGGACATAGAGCTAGTTGCGCTCGAGGATCAGGGCGGCTGCCGTTGCTCCGGCTCCGCAGATGCTCACCAGGCCGTAGCGGACGTCCCGTCGGGCCATTTCATTGGCAAGGGTGGTGATGATGCGAGCGCCTGTGGCTGCAAAAGGATGCCCCACGGAGATCGAGCTGCCGAGCGGGTTGAGCTTGGTGCGGTCGAGCTTGCCGATGGGCGGCTCCTTCCAGCCTTGCTCCCAAGCCGCCAGATTGGACGCGACCTGGCCACCGAAGGCCTCGTGCATCTCGACAATGTCCACGTCATCCAGTTCCAGGCCGTTGCGGCGCAGGAGCCGGGGAACTGCCACACCGGGGCCCATCAAGAGCCCATCAGCCGGATCGATACCAACAAACTCCATGTCTTTGATGAAAGCCAGTGGCTCGACGCCCTCCACTCTGGCTCGGGCTTCGGCCATGAGGACCACCGATGCGGCTCCGTCTGTGAGCGGGCTCGAGTTGCCGGCCGTCAGGGTACCGGTCGGCGTAGGGTCGAAAACCGGCTTGAGTTTCGCCAGTTGCTCCATCGACGTATCCGGACGGATGATCGGGTCGTAGTCGAGCCCGTCGAGAGGAACGATCTCGGCCTTGAGCCGACCATCCTCGGTGGCAGCAGCTGCGTTCATGTGGCTTCGGTAAGCGATCTCATCTTGCTCTGCGCGCGAGATCTTCCATTCCTTCACCATCAGCTCAGTGTGCTCTCCCATCGACAGCCCGGTAGATGGCTCTTCGACGCCGGGGGCAGTAGGCGCCAGGTCCTTGGGCCGAAGCTTGGCCAACAGCTTCAGCCGGTCACCAAGGGATTTCGCTCCGGCAGCATCCAGAAAGATCCGGCTGGCTTTCTCGGAAACCAACACCGACGGATTCGACATCGACTCGACGCCTCCGGCCATGCCGACTTCAGCGCGACCGGCCATGATCGAATCAACCACCAACTCAACCCCCGAGGCGCTGGTGATGCAATTGTCGGTAATGGTCAGCGAACGAGTCGAAACAGGAAGCTTGCTCGAGAAGTTGACCTCGCGAGCCAGGTGCGGCACCCGAGCGTCCACCACCACGATTCCAAACACGAGCGTGTCGACAATGTTCGGATCGACGTCGAGTTTGTCGAGGGCGCCATTAACAGAATGAACGGCCAGGTCAAGCGCCCTGTGCTTGCGAAACTTCGTTCCGGCCTTGACGAATGGGGTGCGGGCTCCGCCGACGACGGCCACGCGGGTGCTATCACTCATGTCCTGATTCCTCCAACTAGGTGCACTGTGTTCAACGCGCCCCGGATGTCCAAAATGCCCGAAGACCCGGAACTCAGTGGCCGCGGTCCCGACGGGTCTCGAGGAAGGCGGCTAATTCTTCTCGAGTCAAGCCCTCGCGTCGAACCCACTTCTTGGTCCACCAAGCAGGGTCGTAACCATCTTCGAGGTCGGGGATCGGCTCACCGGAGCCCGGGAGGTCGTCGAATTCCCCCTGCTGCATCGACTCGCGAATTCGGCGCTCGGCCAGCGACGGAATGAACCGCGGATCGATCTTCTTCTTCTCGCTCATGAGTCCAAAACGCTGTCGAGCCCAACCGTGACACCGGTGAGGTCGGAAACCTTCCTGATAGCCATCAACACGCCCGGCAGGTAGGCAGTCCGATCGGTCACATCGTGCCGAATCGAAAGCGTCTCGCCGGGTCTTCCCAAAATGACCTCCTGATGGGCCAGCAGCCCGGGAAGGCGTATTGCGTGGATGGGGACGCCGTCCACCAATCCACCCCTGGCTCCCGGCACCAGCTCAATCGACTCCGTGGCCCGCTCCTGGGTCCCGGCAACTCCGACCCGGCCGGCGGTGGCGATAGCCGTCCCGGACGGCGCGTCGACCTTCTTGTCATGATGCAGCTCGATGATCTCGGCGGCATCGAAATGGGGGGCAGCCTGCTCGGCAAAACGCATTGCCAGCGCCGCCCCAATCGAAAAGTTGGGAACTATCAAGCAGTTGGGCGGACCATCGCCGAACAGGTCTCTGACCGCGCCGATCCTCTCTTCAGTGAAGCCCGAGGTGCCAACCACCGAGTGCAGCCCGAGCCGCTGCCAGGCTTGCAGGTTGTCCATGACCGCATCTGGAGGGCAGAACTCCACCACGACCTCCGCCCCCGCCAGGCCTGCACGATCGGCGATCGTCCCGTCCCTTCCTCTGGGGTCATACCGGCCTGCCAGCTCGAGGTCGGCAGATGCTTCGACCGCGGCTCCGACGAGGCGACCCATCTGCCCGGCTCCCCCGGAAACAACCACTCTCGTCATGTGATGAAGGATTCGAGCTCGGACGCGGGGTTGGGCCCGGTCGCGCCGATCACGAAGGGACCGCCGAGGAACTCAACGGCTATCTCCTGGAGATCTTCCAGTGTCACCGCATCGAACCGGGCCAGTGTCTCATCGAGGCTGAGGTGCGTGTCACCCGTGATTTCTTCGCGACCAAGGCGAATCATCCGGTTGTTGGGGTCCTCCTGGGTGAGTGCCAGGCTTCCCTGCACATGTCCCTTCGCACGATCGAGCTCTTCGGAAGTCACACCCTGACCTATGACATTGTTGAATTCGGTCTTGACCAATTCGAGAACCTGGTCGGTCTGACTGGGCGTGGTGCCCACATAGACCCCGAACCCACCGGCGTCGGCATAAGGGAACCGGAAGGTATACACCCCGTATGCCAGGCCGCGCTGCTCACGGATTTCCCGGAAAAGCCGCGAGGACATCCCGCCCCCCAGTATGTGGCTGAGGAGCCCGAAAGCGAACCGGCGGTCGTCACCCCGCACCAGCCCGAGACCCCCGATAACGAGATGGGTCTGTTCCGTCTCTCGATGGCGGATACTCACATGGGGGTCGACCGAAGCCGGGGCATGGTCGTGAGTAGATGATCTCGACTCCCAGTCGCCGAAGTGCTCCTCAGCCAGCCGCACGACTTCGTTGTGCTTGGCACTTCCGCTGACGGCGACGACGGTGGCGCCGGCGTGGTAACGGCGGCCCCAGAAGCCGTCGATGTCATCCCTGCTCATTTCGGTTATCGACTCTTTGGTCCCGAGGACCGGCCGCTCGAGTGCATGCCCGCGAAACAACGCCTGGAAGAACTGCTCGAAAGCCACATCGGTGGGATCGTCCTCGTTCATGTTGATCTCCTCCAGCACCACGTGCTTTTCAGAGTCGATCTCCTTCTGGCGAAAGGCGGGGCGTCGAACCATCTCGGCGAGGATGTCGAGCCCGAGCGGCAGGTCGTCATCACGCAGGCGGGCCCAGTAGCAAGTTTGCTCTTTGCTCGTAAAGGCGTTGGAGCGACCCCCCACCGCATCGAAGGACTCAGCAATGTCTCGCGCCGACAACCGATCGGTGCCCTTGAAAAGCAGATGTTCGAGAAAGTGGGCAGCCCCGGCCTCGTTGGGGTCCTCATCCCGGGTCCCGCAATCGGCCCATACTCCCAGCGCCACCGACCGAACATCAGGCATTTCTTCGGTGATGACCCGAAGGCCGTTGGAGAGTGTTGTCAGTTCGTAGTACATCGACGGCGGATGATAGGAACGGTGAGCGCGCAACGATGAGTCAAAGGGACGAAAAGCCCGTTGAGAGACCGCGCAAGCCGGGATACGGTTGAAACAGACTCCAGGAAGAGTTGAAACCGGAGAAGATCAGGGCCGGCCGACCCCTTGCCCGAGAGAGTCAATCCTGCGTCTCCCCGGAGGGAACTCTCCGGCTCAACACGCGTTCCACCAGATCAGTAACCCGGGCGTCAATCTCATCGCGAATGAGGCGTACGGCCTCCAGATCTCTCCCCGCCGGATCGTCGAGCTCCCAATCTTCGTAGGCAATGCCCGGATAAACGGGACAGGCATCGCCACAACCCATGGTGATGACCACATCAGATGCAGCCACCGCCTCGTCCTGGAGGAGTTTGGGCTGCTCCTGTGAGAGGTCGATACCGAGCTCGGCCATTGCCTCCAACACTGCCGGATTGACCTGATCGGCGGGCTCCGTTCCGGCCGACAGAACGTCGATCGATCCCTCGCCGCGCATGGTCGTGAGAGCCGCCGCCATTTGGCTACGACCGGCATTGTGCACACACACGAACAGAACCTGAGGAGAGTCACTCATGGCACCGCAGTTTGGCACGCAATATGGCGAAGCAGCCTCTCAACGCGTTAGCCTCCCCGCCGTAACCGGAGCTCGAGCAGTCATATGGCGATAAGCCAGCCGACAATTGAACGCCGATTCCCTACCTGGGCCCGCCTACTGCTGGTCATCGGGCTCCTGTATACATTCCTCGCCGGCGTCAAGTTTCTTGAAAGCGGCATTAAGGCCTTCGGGTCGGATGTAGCCGCCGACCTCTTCGACGGCATCTCCAACCCGCTGGCGGGCTTGTTCGCAGGGATCCTCGCCACCGTTCTCGTTCAATCGTCGTCGGTCACCACCGCCACCATTGTGGGTCTGGTCGGTTCCGGCACCCTTCCGTTCGACACTGCCGTACCCATGATCATGGGTGCCAACATCGGGACAACGGTCACCAACACGCTGGCGTCGCTGGGGCACATTCGACGCAGTGAGGAATTCAAGCGGGCCTTCGCCGGGGCCACGATGCATGACTTTTTCAACCTGCTGGCCGTCTCCGTCCTCCTCCCGTTGGAATTGATCACCGGCTTCCTCTCCAAAATCGCCGAGGAAATCGCGGATTGGCTGTCCGATGCCGGTGTCCAGGGCGGCAAGTTGGGAGACAGCCCCCTGAAGCAAGCGGTGAGCTGGCCGGTTGATCGGGTCAAGGATGTACTCGATGGGGCGAGTGACAACCTGCTCGGCGTGGCATTGCTGGTGATCGGCCTTGCCTTGATCTTTCTGAGCCTGGCCTTCATCACCAAGAACATGAAGGAGATGCTGGCGGGACGTATCGAGCGATCGATCAACGAGGTTCTTTCCCGCGGCGGCGGCGTGGCGGCGATGGTCGTCGGCCTGATAATGACCGTCGCCGTCCAAAGCAGCTCGATCACCACTTCGATCCTGATCCCAATCATTGCCGCGGGTGTGCTCACACTTCGGAACGCCTACCCCATCACCCTCGGTGCCAATTTGGGCACAACCGTGACTGCGCTACTGGCATCCCTGGCAACCGACCGGCCGGAAGCGTTGGCGATTGCTCTCACCCACACCCTGTTCAACGTCTTCGGAATCCTGATCTTCTACCCGTTGCCTCAGCTCCGATACCTGCCCATCAGGGCGGCCGAGAAACTGGCCGACGTCGCCATATCCAATCGGGCCATTGCTCTCAGCTACGTGGTTGTTACATTCGTCATCATTCCCCTTTTAGGAATAGTGTTGTTGAGATGAAGGAGGCCGCCGTTGGTCCTTGAGTTCTTCCGACGTGGCTCCGAGAGCCGCCTCGAGCAGATAGAAAGCCAGATCGGCAGCATGCTGGCCGATGCTCGACATAGTTTCGATCTCGCCGCTAGTTCGCTCCTCGCCGGGGCGCAACCGTCGGTGGTCGGCGCGGACGTGCATGCCACCGACAAGAGAATCAACGCCACCGAGCGGGAGATCAGGCGCGAGCTGGTGGTTCACGTCAGTGTCCACCAAACCTCGGCCGACGTGCCGATGATCCTGGCGTACATGGCAGTCGCCAAGGATGTTGAGCGAATCGGCGACTACGCCAAGAACATTTATGACATTGCTTTCCAGGGAATCGACTTGTCGAACGCCGAGGATGTGGAGCAACTCATTTCCTACCGCGACCGTATATCTCTTCTAATCAGCCAAACTGCTCAAACTTTCCTCGATCGAGCCACAGACGATGCCCGCGAGTACATCAGCGAGGGGGACAAGCTGCTCGATGAGTTCGACAAGCGGATTGACGACCTCGCCGCATCAGACGCCCCTTCCACTTTCGGGGTGCCAAGGGCCCTGCTTTTTCGCTACATGAAGCGCATCACCGCCCACTTGATGAACGTCCTGTCGGCCCTCACGATGCCCCTCGACCAGCTCGCCTATTTCGACGAAGCCAAAGAGGACCGGGCTTAGGAAGCAATAAGCAATAGGCAATAGGCAATAGGCAATAGGCAATAGGCAATAAGCAAGAATCCTGCTTCCTGCTTCCCGCTATTCCTCCTCCGGCTTTCCTCTGAGCCGCTTCTTTGCGCACTGGCGCCGCTTGTCGTCGATACGGGACTGCTGCGACGACTTCGAACGCCTGGTGGGAACCCGGCGCCGCCTGTCCTGGAGGGCGCCGTCGAGCAGCTCGGCCAGACGTTTCCGTGCCGCCTGGCGATTGCGCCA
>JAUXLW010000120.1 GCA_030623545.1 Acidimicrobiia bacterium
AAGGCGGGGATTATCGGCTTCACTAAGGCTGTTGCCAAGGAAGTTGGGTCGCGAGGCATCACGGTAAACGCCATCGCCCCCGGTTTTATCGAAACCGATCTGACCGCGGAGCTCGATGACGCGACCCGGGCGGAGGTGCAGCGGCGAGTAAGTGTTGGGCGCTTTGGCACCCCGCAAGAGATTGCGTCTGCTGTTGGCTATCTTGCCGGTGAGCAGGCGGGATATGTGAACGGCCAGGTTGTCGTCGTCGACGGCGGACTGGCGATTTAGGAGGAGGAAAAGAGTGGACCGTGCAGAAGTCGAGAGCAAGCTGACCGGCCTTTTGGTCGACGAGCTGGGAATCGATCGTGACAAGATCACGATGGATGCCCGCTTTGAGGAGGATCTCGAGATCGACTCCCTCGGTGTTGTCGAGCTCCTAATGGCTCTGGAGGACAACTTCAGCGTGAAGATCCCCGACGAAGAGGCTGAGAAGATCGGTAACGTCGGTGAGGCCGTCGATCTCGTAATCACCAAGCTCGGCTGACGTGGCAGGCCGGCGCGTAGTCGTTACCGGGCTGGGAACCGTCAACCCGATTGGTGGAGATGTCGACGCGTTCTGGAAGCAGGCGCAAAGCGGCGTCTCCGGCGTCGGGACCATCTCGGCCTTCGATGCCTCCCACCTCAAAGTGAGCATTGCCGCCGAAGTCCCCGATTTCGACCCCGAGCGTTATCTCGACAAGAAGGAAGCCCGGCGTATGGATCGCTACGCCCAGTTCTTCTGGGCCGCGACCTCCCAGGCCATGTCCGACAGCGGTCTTGACTTCACCGGAGATGATGAAGGGGCCACAAGGGCCGGCGTAGCCGTGGGTTCCGGAATCGGGGGCGTTATCTCCTTTCAGGACAATCTCGACGTAATGCGACAACGGGGTCCCGATCGAATAAGTCCCTTCGCCATACCTCAAATTATTTCGAACATGGCGGCGGGTCTGGCTTCGATTTCATTCAATCTCCTCGGCCCCAACACGGCCACGGTCACCGCCTGCGCCGCTTCTGCCAACGCCATCGGCGACGGAGCCGAGATCATCCGCCGTGGTGGTGCCGACGTCATGGTCGTCGGAGGAGCCGAAGCTCCGGTGTGCGAGTTTGCCGTGGCGGGATTTGCCCAAACGCGGGCCCTGAGTACCCGCAACGACGACCCCTCGGGTGCCTCGCGGCCGTTCGACGCCGACCGCGACGGTTTCGTAATAGGTGAAGGCGCCGCCGTCTTGATCCTGGAGGAGCGCGAGCGAGCTCTCGCCAGGGGGGTGAGGATTTACGGAGAGTTCCTTGGCTACGGGATGTCGGCAGACGCCTATCACATGACGTTGCCGCGGCCCGGCGGCATGGGAGCCGCCCGGGCCATGCAAAACGCGCTTGACGACGCCGGTTTGGACGCCACCGACATCGGTTACATCAACGCCCACGGCACATCGACTCCCGCCAACGACTCAACCGAGACGGCGGCTATCAAGTTGGTTTTCGGAGACTATGCCGCCCGGATACCGATTTCGTCTACGAAGTCCATGACGGGGCACCTGCTTGGTGGGGCCGGCGCTCTGGAGTCGCTGGTGTGTCTACTGGCGATCCGGGACGGCGTGCTGCCGCCGACCATCAACTACACGACGCCGGATCCCGAGTGTGATTTGGACTACGTGCCAAACGAGGCCCGGAACGTTGAGATCAGCCGGGCCATGACCAACAGCTTCGGATTCGGGGGGCATAACGTCGCCCTGGTATTCGGAAGCCACGACTAGTCCGAACTCCGCGACCCGGCTATGCCCGTTCATCTTGTGCGCCACGGTGAGGTTGATAACCCCGGTCGGGTGGTTTATGCAGATCTACCCGGATTCGGCCTGAGCCACCGGGGCAGATCCGAGGCCCGTGCGGCTGCCCAGCACCTGGCGGGGATAGGAGTGGACCACATTTGCACTTCGCCGCTGCAGCGAGCCCGGGAGACTGCCGCGGTGATTTCCCAAGCGACCGGCGCCGGGGTCGAGAACCGCGACGACCTGGTGGAGTGGCATCTGGGGAGGCGTTGGGCCGGGGTGACCTGGGAGGATATACCCGCGCGGTTCCCGGGTGAACTGGAGGCCTACCTGGAGGCGCCTACCGAGTTGGATTTCAGTCCCGAGTCGCTGCAGGAGCTTGCCGAGCGAATCGCCGGGGCGGTGCAAGAAGTGGCTGCTGTTCGCGGGGCAGGAGAATCGGTCGTGATTGTCAGCCACCAGGATCCAATTCAGGCGGGGCGCCTGGCCCTATTGGAACAGCCGCTCAACACCTTGCAGGCCAACAAGCCGGGACATTGCGATGTAATCACCCTCGAACCGGGGAGCCCCTGGCGTGAGTTAGCGCACTGGCAGCCTCAGGTTCCAGGCCCGCCACCCGCCGCCTGGCCCCCGGTCACCAATCCGGGCTGACCCAACTCGTGCCGCGCACCATAATCCCCCCTATGGGTTTTCTAATCTCCGGAGCCCTGGTTGGTTCCGGTGCTATTTGGGCCTTGCGGCTGATCCTGGAGCCCGATCTGTTCGCAGACAGTTCGGGGGCCGTGCTCGGCCTCGAGTTGCTCATCGTCTCGGCGACGGCCGGCGTGGGCATGGTCGTGTCTCGTGGTCGGTGGGCGCGCAACCTCGGCTGGTTGGTGATCGGGGCGGAGCTGCCTCTGGCGGCGGTTATGGCTTTCGACAACTGGGGCGCGGTGGCATTGGCGGCGACTCTGGGCACACTTGTGCTTCTTTCCGGGCCGTGGCTGACGGGTTTCCTCCGCCAGCTTCCCCCCGCCGACGCTCCGGCCAACGTTGCTGTGTATCTGGCTCTGGGGCTGCTGCTGTTGCCGGGCCTGGTGGCGGTGTCGGCCCCGGCGGGACTCGAACCGCTTCACTGGATCGCAGCTGGAGCGGCTGCGATCGGCGCGTGGTCGTACTCCCGGGCAATGCCGGTCGGCTTGTGGGGGGCGCGAACCCTGATTCCCGTCTTGCTGATGGTTGCTGCCGTGTTCTCCCCACCGGTGGGTGGGCTGTTGATTGGAATCGCAGCGATCGCTGTGTTGGTATCGGCCTGGTCAAAGCCGGCCGCCCTTGCGGTCTACTCGCTGGTGCCGACTGCGACCGGCGTGGCCGTGCCGCCCGAGCTGGTGCCTGCCGAGCTGCTGGCCGCAGCGGGATACGATGACCGGGGCCGCAAGCGGGAGGAGATCAAGTGACCGGGCCCGTACGTCGTTATCCCAACCCGTGGGTAGCCGTGCCGGTGCTGGCGGCGACTGCCATCGGTTGGTTCATTGGGGCCCGCGTCGCCCGCGTGACCTGCCGGGCGGCCTCCTGCACGAGTGATGAGATCGTCTGGGGCCTGGTGGGGGCCGTTGTCGGGTTCGTGGGCGTTCTTGTCGTCTCGATACTGGTTGTCCGGTCCCTGGCAGAGTGGGCCGAGCTGAGCGAGGAGCAACGGCGCCCCCGCCAACCCCAGGGCCCACCTACCTGCTGACCCCCCGGCCGTTCCCGGCGGGCGCCCGGGACGGACTGGCGAGAACCGCGCCCCGGTGTCGCTACCGTGGGAGCCATGCCCGACTCACCGTTTTCCGAGCCGATCCTCCACGTCGACATGGACGCCTTCTTCGTCGAGGTGGAGAGGCTGTGGCGGCCCGAATTGATCGGGGTGCCGGTCATCGTTGGCGGCCTCGGCAATCGGGGTGTGGTTGCGGCTGCCAGCTATGAGGCTCGCCGGTTCGGTGTTCAATCGGCCATGCCGATTGTTCAAGCCCGCCGCCTCTGCCCGCGGGCGGAATTCGTTCCGCCTGATCACGCCCGTTATCGCCAGGCTTCAGTGGAGGTGTTCCGGATCTTCCGCTCCTTCACTCCACTTGTCGAGGGCCTTTCGGTAGATGAGGCGTTTTTGGATGTGAGCGGGCTCCGTCTGCACTACCGGGGTGCGGCGGAGGTGGGTCAGGCCATTCGCGATGCCATGAGGAACCAACTACGGCTTCCGGCGTCGGTGGGAGGCGCCACCAACAAGTTCCTCGCCAAGTTGGCTTCGGAGGCAGCCAAGCCCGACGGGCTACTGGTGATACCAGCGGGCGGCGAGCTGGACTTCCTTCACCCTTTGGAGGTCCGAAAGATGTGGGGAGTGGGGGAGGCCACTTATGCGAGTCTCGAAGCTCTCGGCATCAAGACCATCGGCGAGCTGGCCGGCACGCCTCTCGAAGTGCTCGAGCGGCGGTTGGGGCCTTCGCTGAGTAATCATCTTCACCGCCTTTCCAAGGGTGAGGACTCGCGGGAGGTGGAGCCCGACTCGAAAGCCAAATCGATTTCGGTTGAGCAGACGTTTGATCGTGACCTGACCGGCCTGGACCAGGTGGAGGCCGAGCTCGTCCGCCAATGTGATCGGCTCGGCGCCCGATTGCGCCGGGCCGGCCTGGCTGCAGGCACCGTGACTTTGAAGGTGCGCTACCGGGACTTCACCACCCTCACCCGCAGCCGGGCCACCGAAACGCCTGTAGATGTGACGCACGACTTGCTCGTGTCGGTCCGGCATCTTGCAGCTCGCGTCGACCTGGCTCAACCTATACGTCTGCTCGGTGTTGGCGCCTCGTCCTTGCAACCAGCCGGGGCGCCGCGCCAGCTCGGGCTCGAGCGCCCGGCTGCGTGGGACGACGTGGCGAGGGCGGTCGATGCGATTCGCATCCGGTTCGGAGATTCGGCCGTCACGCCGGCACGATTGGTCGAACCTCCCGAATAACCCTGGAGTCGAAAACGTTGATAACGGTATACTGAAGTGCTGTTGGTTATCGATGGAGTCGCAAGTGCCGCTTGACGACAAAGAACAAGAGATTCTCGACGAGATTGAGCGTCAGTTCATGCAGGACGACCCCAAGCTCGCCAAGGCCGTCTTGCGAGTTTTGAGCGTCGACGTTTTTCGCCGCACATCGCAGCGGGCCGCCGTCGGGTTCATTTTGGGTCTCGTGATGATGCTGGTTTTCTTCCTGATATCCACCTGGGTGGCGATGGTCGGCTTTGGAATAATGGTGGTGTCGGCCTCTTTTTTCGTTGTCGCCTTCCGGCGCAAAACCACCGGCCGGGG
>JAUXLW010000093.1 GCA_030623545.1 Acidimicrobiia bacterium
CCGAGGCGAGATTGTGGAGTCGGGCCCAGCGGCGGGCTGATGCTTTGGTGGGGATTGCCCAGGACTCACTCAACGCAACACTCAACAGGGAACCCGGTGAGGGGGGAGTGTCGGGGCCGGTTGTCACTGTCATGGTCGAAGCATCTACTGCTGCTGAGACTAAGGGTGAGGCGGGGGTGGCTATTAGTGGCGGTCCCCGGGTGGGTCCTGACATGTTGGATCGGATCCTGTGTGAAGGCTCAGTTGAGGTGATGGTTGATCCCGGTTCGGGTAGGTCCCCGGTTGTGAGTGCCACTACCGGGGTGATTCCCCCCAAAATACGACGTTTCGTGCTGCTCCGAGACCGGGGTTGCACTATTGATGGATGCGGGAGCCGCTACCGGCTCGAGGTCCACCACATTGTTCCCCGCAGCCAAGGAGGCACCCATGATGTGGAGAACCTCGCCACGTTGTGCTGGTGGCACCACCACGTTGCCATTCACGGTCGTGGTTACCGGATTGATCCCACCAGTCCCCCCCAACGAAGACGCATCATCCCCGAAGAACACGACCCAACCAAAAACCCACCCTGACGGATTGCGGCTTGACAGCCCCGCGCCGGAATGTATGCCGTTTTGTTCCGACTGCTGACGTGCTCGTCCGTGTCGGGGACTGAGGGCACCACCCGCTAAAGCCGCCGGCTGGAAGGGTCGGGCCTTTACGATCTGGTGATGTTCGTAGCGGCCGGCCTCTCCGAAAACGTCACAAGCCACGCGGCCGTCTCCAGCTACGTGATAGTGGGGCTGGTGCTGGTGGCGACCTGGGCTATCACCCGGTGGGGCCATCGAGCCGTGGATCGCGTCGTGGAACGGCGCGGGACAGACAGCGAACGTCGTCAGCGCATCAATACGTTGTGGATAGTCATTCGCCGGGTCACCCTGGTGGCGTTGTGGATCCTCGGCTTGCTCATGGTCCTGAGCGTGTGGAGCATCAGCATTGCTCCGCTTCTAGCCGTGGGGACCATTGTTGGTTTGGCTTTGGGCTTCGGGGCACAATCGCTCGTGAAAGACCTGATTGCCGGGTTTTTCATCCTCGTGGAGAATCAGTTCTCCATCGGCGACGTAGTGGAAATTGCCGGTACGTCGGGGACGGTGCAAGACATTCAGCTGCGTGTGACCGTGTTGCGGGACCTCAACGGCAAGGCCCACTACGTTCCCAACGGGTCAATCGTTGTGGCCACCAACTACACCCAGGATTTTGCCACCGCGGTCATCGACATCGGAGTTAGCTACGACACCGACGTTGATTTCGCCATGTCGACCATTCTCGATGAGGCAGAGGCGATGCAGGCCGATGACGAATGGCAGGAGTCGATACTCGAGACACCCCAGCTGCTAGGCGTTGACGAGCTGGCCGATTCAGCGGTCGTCATTCGAATCCTGCTGCGGGTGGTGCCCGAGCAGCGCTGGGCGGTCCGCCGCGAGTTCCTACGGCGGGTAAAGATCCGCCTCGACGCCGCCGGGATCGAGATACCGTTCCCCCACCGCACACTGGTCATGAAGGGTGGGGAGTCAGCGCCCGGTTCCTAGAACCCTCAGGGTGCCGCTACCAGGAGGGCATCGGGCACATTCGTGATGCGCAGCTCACCAAGCCTGCCCCACAGCTCGCCGTCTGCCTGGAACGGCGCCGGTGGGTCTGCTTCCACCGTCAGCTCGCTGACGGAGGCCCAGACTGTGGCTCCAGGGATCTTGTCGAGTCCCCTCCCGGCCGCTGCGGTCAGTGCCAGCCCCACGCCCCTGCTTGCCGTGGCTCGTTCGACGATCAGGGCACTGAGGCCCTCGGCCGGTGCGGGTGTCAGGCGCAATGGGAGTCTTCCGAAGTAGGTGTACGGCCAATGCACCTGGGTCAATACCCCAACCGCGTTGGCCTGTTGATCGGCGGACGTAACCCGCATTGTGGCCGGCCGGTTACGGAACCTGCTCAGGAAGAGCCAGGTGGCCGAACGGGCATAGTGAAGCCCGCCGAACCAGGCCTTGCGATGTGGCGTGGCCTCGGCCTGCTGGACGACTTCGGCATCGAGCCCGATCCCGGCGGCGAACAGGGCGTAGCCGGACAAACGGAGCCCCGGGCCATTGCCTTCCACCCTGGCCACCGGGATGCGGCCGGTGTTCGGCCTGGCGGCCAGAAACTTGGCGGCAGCCAGGGGTCGGGAGGGAAGTTTGAGGATTCGGGACATCACGTTGGTGGTGCCCACGGGAATCAACCCCAGGGCGCTGTCGGTGCCGACCAGGCCGTTGGCGACATGGTGGGTGACGCCGTCCCCGCCCATCGCCACCACCATATCTACCCCGTTAGCGGCTGCCTTGGCGCTGGCATCTCCGGACTCCTCAGGGCCGTTGGGCCACACCGATTCCACCTCGTAGGTCTCCGAGAGGATCGCCAGCACCTCCCGGTGGGTGGCGCCGGTGAATCCAGAGGCGAGGGGGTTTGCTATCAGCAGCAGGCGAGACACCAGCGCAGGCTAACGGCCCCAAACCTTTCGCAAATCGCTCATCAGCCGCGACAAGAGAGCTACCTGGTGTTCGCCCAATCCCGGGGGGAGTCGTCGACCTGTGCCAGGACAACCCTGGCGACCACCAGGAAGATGAAAAGGGCACCCATAGCCGTCATCCGCCCGAGGCCGGCGACGTCCGCGATCAAGGCCCAAAGCAGTGGCCCGAGGATGGTGGCGAAGCGTCCCACCGTGGCGTAAAGGCCGTAGAACTCGGCGAAGTGCTCCGGCGGGGAGATGCGAGCCATGTAGGTGCGGTCGGCGCTCCAGGTGGCCCCCAGAGCCAACCCACCCATGATCACGAGCGTCGTTCCTAAAGATTTAGCGTCCAGCGCGGCAGCGAGAAGTCCGAAGATCCAGGCAGCCATCCATAGGTAGAGCGCCAGGTGAAGGGTGCGGCGGGGGCCGATGCGCTCGGTGAGGCGGCCGCCTCCGATTCCACCGGCGATCGAGGCGAGGATTCCGTATGCGAGCACTATCTCTAGCTCGCTGAGGGTGAATCCGACCTCCTCGAGGGCGAAAACGGTCAGAAAGCCGCCGATCATGGTGTTGATGGCATCGCTATAGAAGAACCGCCCGATGAGAAACGGCACCAACCCCTCGTAGTTGCCGGCTGCTCGCCACGATTTCCGGACCTGAGAAAGAGCCTGTCGCACCGATGGCGGGTTTCCTTGCTTACGGGGCCGAGGGCGTTCCTTTAGGAAGAAGAACGCCGGCAACGCGAAAATCAGAAAGAGCACCGCCAAAGTGCGAAACACCACGGCATGGCCATGATCATCAATCAAAAGGCGCCCCACCCCAACCGCGATGAAAGAGCCGACATAGCCAATCCCGACACCGAGGCCTGATATCCGGCCGCGGTTCTCTTCCGTCGATACGTCAACCAGCAGGGCATCGTAGAAGAAGGACCCGACATGGAATCCCACCAGAGCGAGTGAAAACAACGCCAGCGAGGCTCCGACCCCGGGGCTGGCAAGGAAGAAGGTTGCCGAAACGGCAACCAGGGTTGCTCCTATGAGATAAGGACGCCGGGTTCCCTGGTGATCGCTCCTAGCTCCCAGCCATGGTGCGAGGATGATCACGGCAATCATCGCGGCGTCGATGGCCAGAGCCAGATCGCGATCCCGCCACTCGTTTGCATCCACCACCCATTCCGCGAAATAGAGGCCGCCAACGCCGAGGGCAAAGACCGTGTTTGCCAGG
Source organism: Acidimicrobiia bacterium (assembly GCA_030623545.1). Lineage (GTDB taxonomy): Bacteria > Actinomycetota > Acidimicrobiia > Spongiisociales > SHLN01 > JAUXLW01. The sequence goes on from JAUXLW010000093.1 coordinate 3,734, forward strand.
TCGTAGGTTGCCCAGGCTGCCACGCTGCGGCGGGTGGGCCGCCATGTCACTTCCCTGGTAGCTCGATGGCGTAGTAGCCAGCCGGAGGCCGAAAGACAGAACGGCTCATCGGCGAGAGCCACGCGGCCGGATGAATCACAGGCAGAACTCGGCCGGTGGCCTTCCAGCTAACAGCCGCGAACCGTCGATGAGTCCACATGGTTGCCGCGTCCCGAGCCAGTCCGGGAAGCAGCAGCACTTCGGCCGAGTCCACCGCACCAAGCTTGATGGGAAGACGGAGATAGCCGAGACCGCGTGCGACGGCCCGGCGATCGGTGATGATCGTCGCCCGGGTCGCTCCCAGGACTGCGGCGGTCTCGAGAGCCCAGAGTGACTCGTGATGCAGCGAGAGAACGCCGATGGTCGCGGCGTCGGAGATCTCCATGCCAATCTCACTCGCCCACGACTGATCGTTGAGGACATCCAGAACTGAGCTCAGGCCTTGCGAGGCCCGATAGGCGTCGGGGTCGAGCGCCGGCTCCGTGACGGCGAGGATCAGTGGTGAATCGGGCCGACGGCGGCGGATCTGTTGGGCGGCATCCAGCCCTTCGCCGACCCAGTTGTCCCTGGTCAGACCCATCAATCCCTCGGCGGCAAGGCGCGCCAAACTCAGAGGATCGGACCACTCGTCACGAGTAGCACTTTCGAGAAGCTCGAGAGGTTGCGTTTTCCCGCCTTAGCCGTTCCTCTCAATTTATCCGGTTTGGCGGAACTTCGCACTTTGGTCGAGGAGGGCCTGGATCTCATCGCGAAGATGGCCGGGTCTGAAGGGTTTGGTGATGAAGCCGTCCGCCCCTCTTCGCTCGGCGGCGGCCGCCACTTCGGGCTGGGCATGAGCGGTGACGATGATGATGCCGATGTCGGCGGTGGCGGCATCGCCGCGCAGTTCCCGCAGGACCTCCCACCCATCGATGCCGGGCAGGCCAATATCGAGCAAGATGACGTCGGGCAGCTCGGCTTTGGCCATGGCCAGGCCGGAAATTCCGTCCTCCGCGCTCAACATGCGAAGGCCGAGCGGGCGAACGCTCACCTCGATGAGGCGACGCACGCTCGGCGAGTCTTCAACTATGAGCACAGTGGCGGCCGCTTGGGGCGCTCCGGAGTGCATGGGCTGATTGTCGGCATGAGCCAGGTTTGCCTGTAGCTAAAAGGCGCGGCGGGCCACTACATTCCCAGAAGCGTCGAGTAGGTAGGCGGTGTCGCCCCCATTGTTCCAGATCGCGTCGCCATCGCACCAGTAAAGCTTGTCATTTCCATCGTCGCCGCAGCCACTCAGAACCCGGACTCGCTCACCGGCTTCGAGCTCGAATCCTGCCGGGAACCTAAATCGGTGCCGGGAGGATTCATCCCGCAGGGCCCAACCTGAGAGCTCGACGGTTCGGCTTCCCTCGTTGGCGACTTCCACCCATTCCCCGTTGGGGTTCTGCGAATCATCGCCCGGGGCATCCGGCCGGAGGTCGCTGACGGTGAGCGCGGCAGAAGTAGCCGGGCCGCATGCGCTGCCTTCCCACAAGCCCAGGCGGTTGGCGAAAGCGCTGGCCTCTTCAGCCTTGAAATCATCCAAAAGGGCATGCTCGTTCGAAGGTGCGAGCGCGAAGCCGCCGGCGATGAGCTGCTGGTTGACGAGGACGCCGCCGTCGGTGTAGACGTAACGCAGGAGGCGCCCGAACTGGTCGTCATCGTTACCAGCCAGGCGAACCGTGGGCCCGACCAGATCACGCGTGGCGGCCCTCGCTTCGTCCGAGAAGCATTCGTCCCGTTCCGGAGTGTTTATGCCAAGCAGGCGCACATCGCGCTCTCCGCCGTCGATTCGAACCACCAGGGAGTCGCCATCCAGGACCGTGACGACCTCTACGGTGTCCTGCGGAAATGGCGGCTCCACGGTGCTCGTGCAGGCAGCGGCAACCAGTAGCAGGGGGATGAACAATCGGGGGCGACTCACGGCGAAGACGTTACTCACGGTGCAGTAGGCAGTAGGCAAGAATCCTGCTTCCTGCTTCCTGCTTCCTGCTTCCTGCTCAGCTCCCGCTTTGTGAGAAG
>JAUXLW010000046.1 GCA_030623545.1 Acidimicrobiia bacterium
GTCGCTTTGAGTCCCAGCGGATGTTGAAGAGCTCTTGCAACTCTGTCGGGAGAGTGCCGCGAGCGGCGAAGGCGACGAACTGCCACACCGGCTTGATGAAGACTGGAACCGGGCTGCCCCGCATCAGGTCGTACACCTCGAGAGCGACATCCGTCAGCAGCAGGTCGTTGCCCCTAACGACCGTCTGTATGTACTCGACCATGTCGGCGAACGACGGCGGCACATGGTCACGGGGAAGAAGAACCAACTCGGCGGAGATGAGGTTCTCTTCGTGGTACTGGTCCTTTTCCGAGGCGGTAAGCGGTCGGACCGTCCTCTCGTACATCAGAAGGGCGCTCTCCTCCAGCGTGGCATGCACCCACAGAAGCAGGTCATGATCGAGTGCGTCGTAGCGCTGCCCGGTGACCGGGTCGATCCCTTTGATGGTCTCGTGCAGCTGGTTGATGCGGTGGGCAGTCAGCCTGGCCTCCTGCTTGGAGCCGAAGGCGATGATCAACTGAAGTTGTACCGTGCGAATAAGCCGCTTCCAGGGATCCCGGGCATAGAAGCTGGTCTGGCGGGCTCCGGCCGAAACCAGGGGGTGGGCTGCCTGCATTAGCAGGGCGCGGGCCCCGCCAAACAACGAATACATCTCCTTGTTGACCTGCCAGAAAATGCTCTCCGGCCCGAAATACCCGGCGTCACCCACGGCGGCAGGTTAGACCGGGGAGGGCTTTTGGCGGCTCACTCGTAGGCGATGGCTTCGAGGACGTTGGTCCGCGCACCGCGAAAGCTCGGCCACAGCGAAGCGACTACGCCACCCAGCCCTGCCACCACGACGTATGTCGTGAGCAGTTGGAAGGGGAACCCGAACGAAAGCCCTTCGTCTTCTAATGCCACTACCACTGCCCAACCAAGAACGACGCCCACCAGCAGGCCGAGGAAAGCTCCGAACAGGGCAGTAATCACGGCCTCCCACCGGATCATTCTCCGTACCTGACGCCTGGTCATCCCCACAGCCCGTAGCAAGCCCAACTCTCGTTTCCGCTCGAAGATCGAAAGCGCGAGCGTGTTGGCGATTCCGAGAAGGGCTATGAGAATTGCCAGTGCCAACAGTGCGTTGATGATCACCAGGAGAACGTCGATCTGGCTCTTCTGATCCTCGATGAACTCAGCCAGGTTCTTAGCCTCGGCGTTGGGGAAGTCGGCGAGGACACCATCTATTGCCGCCCGTCCGCTCTCGTTTTCGACTCCATCCGCGATGTTTATGAACAATTGGTAGTCGAGCTGGTTGGCGTAACGCTCCTCGTAGAAGTCGTTGCTGATGAGATAGGACGAGAAGAAGCCCTCGCCGGCGAAGGTCCCCACCACCGGCACCTGTTCTATTCCTGTCAATGGAAACTGCATCGGCAAGGTGGAGCCCACGCTGACATCGAGATCCTTCGCAGCATCAACTTGCAGCAACACCCCGCCGCCCGCCAGAGCGGCAACACTGCCGGTTTGAACTTTGGCGACGAAGACGTCTTCGAGAGTGCTCGGGTCTACCGCGATCAGTTGACGATCAGAGCCGTCCTCGTTTTTCCAGATGCCAAATTTGGTACGAGAGACCACGCCGATCTCGGGAACCAACGTCAGCTCGGTGGCGATAGCAGGGCTGAGGCCGACCTGGGCCGGGTCGCCAAAAGTTGTCGCTTCAATCTGAAAGTCGGTGATGCCGAAGCTCTCGGTGACCTGATCTTCAACCGACTGCTTGAGGGAAGAAGCCAGAATGGCCACCACGCTGACTACTGCCACCCCGATCATCAGGGCCGAGGCGGTGGCGGCGGTGCGGCGGGGCCGGCGCACGGAGTTTTCCCTCGCCAGGGTCCCGGTGACGCCAAACATCGTGGGCAGGGGCGCCCCGATGATTCGGGCGCTGCGCCGGGCCACGAGGGGAGCCAGGACGGTAACGCCCAGAAAAACGATGAAGGCCCCGAGGCCCACCAGCGTCAAGGCATTCCCGATGGACCCGAACAGTCCCAGGGCAAGAATCACCGCGCCGATTGTGGTGAGGATGGTTCCGGCAACCAGCCGCTTGGTGAGCGACTTCGGTCCGCCGATGGTGGCTTGGCTGATCGCAGCCACAGGGGGAATTCGGGCGGCCTGACGAGCCGGGATCAGTGCAGAGAACAGCGTGACCGCCATTCCCACCAACATCCCGATGACGACCGTTCGGGGGCGGATAGTCAGGGGTCCCTGCGGGAATCCGACACCGGCGGCGTCAAAGGCTGTGCGCAGCAACCAGGTGATGCCCACACCAGCCGCTATCCCTATGGCCGATGCCAGGAACCCGACGACGATGGCCTCGATCACGATCATCACCGTTACTTGTGACGCGGTGGCACCGACCGCCCGCAGCATCGCCATTTCCCTGGTGCGCTGGGCGATGATGATCGAGAACGTGTTGTAAATGATGAAGGCCCCCACAAGAACGCCGACGCCGGCGAACACCAGCAACGCAGTGCTGAGAAATCCGATCTCCTCCTGGAGGTCACTGGAGTCCTGCTCGCTCTGGGCCGCGCCGGACACTGCCCCCACCCCCGACGGAAGCACGTCGTTGACCCGATCCAGAACAGTGGACAGTGCCGCCGTTCCATCGGTGGAGGCGGAAATCGACGCGAATTCGCCTTCAGAGTTGAAGAGGCGCATGGCGGTGGCTTCATCAAAGCTGGCGATGGTGGCGCCGAGAACGTTGTCGCTGCTCCCGAATCCGGAAAGTCCAACAATCTCAAACTCCTCTGAGCCGGCGACAACCACGATCCTGACTGTGTCTCCAACGGCGAGCTTGCTGGTCTCGGCAGTACCGAGGTCGATCATCACTTCGCCGTTCTGGGAGGGGGCCCGGCCCTCGCGGATATTGAGCGGCGTAAGTGACTCGGCACCGGGAACCCACGAAAGCCCGAAAGTGGGTGCGCCGCCGTTACTGATCGGGTCTCCGTCCTTGTCGATTATCTGCGCGAACCCCTCGACGCTGCCGGCGGCAAACTCGATGCCGTCAACTGCCCGCACATCATCGAGTACCGAGGCCGGGATGGGTACGACCTCAGAGTCGAAGTCGGTCTCGCCCCGCACATAGACGTCCACATCGGCGAATATGTCATCGAACAGCCCGCTAAAAGCCCGGTCCAGGGTGTCGGTGAAAACGAATGTGCCGGAGACGAACGCTACCCCCAAAACGATGGCAATGGCGGTTAGGCCGAGGCGAATCTTGTGGGCGCGAACGCCCTTCCAGGCGAGCTTGAGCACTCTTAGCCTCCGAGCTCTCTCATGCGGTCGAAGATCGCATCCGATGTCGGTTCGAGCAGCTCACCAACTACGCGGCCATCACCGAGAAATACCACCCGGTCCGAATAGCCGGCGGCCCCGGGGTCGTGCGTGACCATCACGATTGTCTGTCCCAGGTCGGTCACGGCCTGCTTCATGAAATCGAGGAGTTCGCCGGCGCTCGTCGAGTCCAGGTTGCCAGACGGCTCATCGGCGAAGATGATCTCGGGTCGCGAAACCAGTGCCCGGGCGGCGGCGACCCGTTGTTGCTCGCCACCGGACAGCTCCGTGGGAAGGTGGGACAGCCGATTTTCCAGTCCGATGGTGGTAATGACCTGATCGAACCAATCCTGATCGATGTCCTCGCGGGCGATATCGAGCGGAAGGGTGATGTTCTCGCTGGCGCTCAACGTGGGTATCAGGTTGTACGCCTGGAAGATGAACCCCACTTTCTCGCGGCGCAGCAGAGTCAGTGCCCGATCCTTCAGGGAGCCGAGTTCGACATCGCCGATAAAGGTTTCACCTGATGTCAGCTCATCGAGGCCGGCAATGCAGTGGAGCAACGTGGACTTGCCTGAGCCCGATGGGCCCATGATTGCCGTGAAGCGACCCTTCTGGAATTCAACGCTCACATCGTCGAGGGCGCGCACTTCGGCGTGGCCCTCACCGTAGATCTTCGTGCCGTTGAAGATGCGGGCCGCGACGGTCTCTTGCAAGGTGGAAGTCATTGATCCCCCTGACCCTTCACTGGTTGCGGAATCCTGGACTATCAGGCGTGTTTCGGTTCCAGGCTATCTCCCGAGCGTCGCTCCCGAAACCCTGAAAGTCCCGGCACAGGCGCTCAAGCCGGCCCCGGCGGTGCCGATGTCATCCTGTGAGCGAGGAATTCGATTTTGACCATCCGACGCCGACTGTTGAGGGTATTCGGGCCCGTTTAGCGGCTACACCGGCGTTCGAGACCAATCCCGACGGTTCGACCCGCCGGCCCTCGGCGATAACCGTGCTGCTCAGCCTGCTCGAACAAAGGGATCGACGGGCCGCCGAGCATGCGTTCAGGGTGGCCGAGCTGTCGTCGTCACTCGGGATCGCATTGGAGCTCAAGCCGGTGAGAATCGCCAGGTTGCGCATGGCAGCGCTGCTTCACGATGTTGGCAAATTGGTGGTCCCGGAAGAGGTATTGGCCAAAGCCGGGCCCCTGAGCGATGAGGAATGGCTGCGGGTCAAATCCCACCCGAAATATGCCTTCCAGATGATTGCCTCGTCGGTTCATCCCGAGGTGGCCGAGACGGTGCTCAAGCATTGTGAGCGCATCGACGGAAAGGGCTATCCGTACGGCGAGAGTGGGGAGGAGATCCCGATGCCGTCGCGAATTCTCCTGGTAGCCGATGCCTACGATGCCATGTTGAGCCCGCGGCCCTATCGGCTTCCTCTCAGCGTCGATGACGCCCTGAACAATATTTCCGCAGGCGCCGGATCACAGTTCGATGGCGACGTTGTCAAGGCATTGACGCTGATTGCCGAACACGAGGGTTGGGCCGCCGCCTAAGACTCCTTTCTTTTCCGTCATTGGGTCTGCAAGTAGCCGGGGAAGAAACCTCCGCGGCCTAGTGGCCCGTCGCACAAATAGACACCGCGCTATTTCCACGACAGACCACTAGCCTCCGGCTTCGATCTAGAGGCTCCATCGAAACGGCCTGGACCGTCGGTCCCCACGTCTGCAATGAGCCGATAGGCTGCTCGTTCGCTAGCGGCCATCTCGTCTAGCGTTGCCCCATGAGCGACGAATCTCCCTATCGAGCAGCTGCTCGTCGACCAAGCACCTTCCTATACCTATCTCTCGGCCTGGGCCTCTTGTGGGTCTTTCTGGCCTTTCGAAGTCCGCAAACCACCTACCACATGGGGCCTCCCCTGGTGGCACTGGCAGTGACGCTGAGTCACAGAAGCGCAGGCTCGGGCCCGTTGTCCGTTCCCGCCGCAGCGGGGACGGCCATATCAGGATTGACCAACGCTCTGGTCGCAACGGCGGTGTTGGCTTTCAACGACAAGCTGATGGGTGGATCCTTGCTCCCGTTTGGCGACGCCACCGTCGAGTCGATCGTCTTTTCGTTTGCAGGAGCCGGGGCCGGCTTCCTGTTAGGAATCTGGGGACGAAGCCGCGCCGGCCCGGTGGGCGACGAGTAGACGATGTGCGGCCGGTTTGTTCAAAGCGCTCCGGTCGATGACTACGCTCGCTATTTCGGCGCCGATGTGGTCAAGACTGAGAGCCTGGAGCCCAACTACAACGTGGCGCCCACCGACCGTGTCTATGCCATCGCCGAGCACGAAGAAACCCGGATAGTCGGCAGATTCGGCTGGGGTCTGGTCCCCCATTGGTCGAAGAACCGCAAGCAGGCCGCGCGCTTCATTAATGCCCGAGCCGAAACGTTGTTGGACAAACCCGCGTTCCGGGACTCGTTTCGCACCAAGCGGTGTCTGATCCCGGCCGACGGATTCTATGAGTGGGCCCGGCGTGGCGACCGAAAAGTGCCCCACTACATCTTCATTGGAAACCACGCACCTATGGCGCTGGCCGGGCTGTGGGCAGCCTGGCAAGACCCTGACAGCCAAGAGTGGCACCGCACATGTTCCATCATCACCACGCGGCCCAATGAGTTCATGAAACCGATTCACGACCGGATGCCGGTCCTGCTCGAGCCTGAAGTCTGGGACGAGTGGTTGGATCGGTCCAACGACGATGCCGAGTCGCTGCAAGCGTTCCTACGGCACCCCACGGAGGGCCTCCTGGAGAGTTATGAAGTCTCGACATATGTCAACTCGGTTCGCAATAACGGCCCCGAGTGCGTGGCCCCGGCGTGAGGTTTGGAGAACACGAGACCGCCGGTCTGCTCCGAGGGGGAAGAAAGGCCGACGGTCTCGACCGCTGCCGAAGCAGCGGGTTTGCTGCAGTGGGTCACTGCGCTCTAATAAGCCAAACACTGCTTGATGACTCCCATTGGAGAACGACGGGCCATTGGCGTCACCTCAGATGTGACTAGTTACCATCGGTCGATCCTGTGACAATCTCTCCACGATGGACGTGACCGACTCATGCTGATTGCCGTGCTCCTCTTGCTGGCCGGCGTAGCGGTGCTGCCTTTCGCTGCCGATCGCTTCGTAGTTGCAGCCACCCATATATCGCGCTCGCTCGGCGTCTCGCCGATCCTCGTCGGCGCCCTTCTGGTGGGCTTTGGGACGTCTCTTCCCGAGATGGTGGTCTCAGGATTGGCAGCTGCTCGCGGAGAACCCGACTTTGCAGTGGCCAACATTGTCGGATCCAATGTCGCCAATCTGGCTCTGGTGCTCGGAGGGGCGGCCATCATCGCTCCGGTGCTCGCCCACAAAGAGATCATCCGCCGTGAAGGCCCCCTTGTGCTGGCAGCCACCATCTTGTACGTCGGGCTGCTCATCGATGACCGCGTGCAGCGCTGGGAAGGCGGCGTGCTCCTGGCTGCCCTCGTCGGCGCGCTCTACTTGCTGGTCCGCTGGAGCCGAATGGACATGCAGCAGGCGGATCAGTTGGCTGCGCCGTCGGTGGCAATCCGCCCCGAGTTGACCGCCGCGTTGCTAACGATGATGGCCACTGTGCTGGCCGCTACCGCCCTGATCGAAGGTGCCGAGCGGCTGGCCGAGGAGCTCGAGATCAAGTCGGCGGTCATCGGGGTTTCTCTCGTCGCAGTAGGCACCAGCCTGCCGGAGCTGGCGACGGCGCTGGCGGCGATACGTCGCCGGGCCGGCGATCTGGTGCTCGGAAACGTGCTTGGCTCCAACCTCTTCAATGTCCTGGCTGTGGGTGGAGTGGCAGGGCTCCTTGGCCCGGGAGCCATCGACCCGGATTTCGCGATCCTGCTGGTCATCATGCTTGTCCTCACTGCCCTGACCGGGTTCCTCGTCATCTCTGGTAACCAGCTGGTGCGGTGGGAGGGATTCGTCCTGCTGGCCTCCTTCATCGGGTTCATCACAGTGGCGGCGCCGGCATTGGCATGACCGCCGACGAGGCAGAACACAAGCGTAGAGTTAGGTCATGGAGCCGGAGAAAACCCTCATCTGCATGGAGTGCGGTGGGACGGCCCACCTTCTCAGCCACCGGCCCGAGGACGATCCATTCGAGGCCGGTGATTACGCCGCCTACGTGTGCGAAGACTGCAGCCACCGAATCGACATCGTTCTCGAGGACGACGACGACGAAGTCGGGCTGTTTGCCGGTCAATAGCATCGCCGCTGTGAAGTTCAGTGATCGGCGCGAGGCCGGGAAGCGACTGGCCGAATCCCTCGGCCATCTTCGCGAGTCCAAACCGCTCGTAATCGGGCTCGCCCGGGGCGGGGTGGTGGTTGCCGGGGAAGTCGCCGCGGCTCTCGACGCCGACCTCGACGTCCTGGTGGTGCGCAAGATCGGGGCCCCCTCGCAACCTGAGCTCGGTCTCGGGGCGATCGCCGAAGGCGGGGTTCTCTTGCTCAACAAGCCGCTCATGCGTCAAGTCCGTGTCACCAAAGAGCAGTTGCAAGGCACCATCGACGCCGAGAATGTTGAGCTGGAGCGCAGGATGCAGCGTTACCGGGGTGATCGGCAGCCGATCGACGTCACGGGTCGGACGGTCATTGTCGTCGACGACGGCCTGGCTACGGGTGGCACGGCCCGTGTGGCGGCCGGTGCTCTCCGCCACCTCGGCGCTGGATCAATCACACTGGCAGTGCCGGTGGGTTCCAAGAGCACGGTTGAGGAACTGGCGACTGTGTTCGACGAGGTGGTGTGTCTGTCCACTCCCCCAATGTTTTTCGCCATTTCCCAGAGCTACGACAACTTCGGGCAAACTTCGGATGAAGAGGTCGTAGCAGTTCTTGCCGGCTAACTGCCCTCGTGCCAGGGCAGGGCGGTCAGCGCTTTTCAAAGAGCGAGACCCTCGCTGGAGCCTTAGCCGTCCGCCTTCGCCAC
>JAUXLW010000167.1 GCA_030623545.1 Acidimicrobiia bacterium
CAAGGCAGGAAGCAGGAGGCAGGAGGCAGGAGGCAGTCCCCTCCTGCGGAGCGGAGTCTTCGCAGCGGAGTGGGAGGGGAAAGCGAGCGAAGCGAGCAGGGGTGGGTGGTGCCCACCAACGGCAGAAATGCCGCCAGCTTGACTCCTCGAAGAATTGTTGCTTCCAGGCGGGCTTGCACAAGGCGGTGCTCAACAATCAACTGCTGATCCGGTGAGTGTCCGACCGGCTCGTGATGCAACCCTCGGGCCTCGCCGTCGCGCTGCTCAGGGTGCCGTTGTTGGAAACCACCCCCTCCCAACCTCCCCCACTGCGTTTCACTCCGTGGGAGCGGAGCAAACTCCCCCTGCGGATAGGATCAGCCTGATTCTGCCTGTCTCCAAGGAGCAATATGAACATTGAAGGTGTGGCTGCCATTGTCACCGGCGGCGCCTCTGGCCTGGGCGCGGCCACGGTGCGGCGGCTCGCCCGCAAGGGAGCCAGGGTGCTCGTGGCCGACGTGCAAGCCGAATTGGGGGACGCCGTGGCCGACGAAGTGGGGGGAGCGTTCGTCAGAACTGATGTGACCAACAGCGACGAGGTGCAGGCCGCGGTAGATGCTGCCGGGGAGATGGGACCGGTGAGGGTACTCGTCAACTGCGCCGGCATCGGGCCCCCTTCCCGGACGCTGGGTCGCGATGGCACTCCGCTCGAGCTCGACTTTTTTGAAATGGTGCTGCGGATCAACCTCATCGGTACCTTCAACGCCATTCGGCTGACGGCGGCAGCCATGGCCAGGACGGAACCGGTGGCAGGCGGCGGTCGAGGGGTGATCGTCAACACTGCTTCGGTTGCGGCTTTCGATGGACAGATCGGCCAGGCTGCTTATTCCGCCTCGAAGGGCGGCATCGTGGGGATGACACTCCCGGTGGCCCGTGATCTCGCGGTGGTGGGAATCAGGGTGAACACGATTGCTCCCGGGCTCATGGACACACCTCTGTTGGCCGGTCTGCCAGAGCCGGCTCGAGAGTCTCTCGCTAAGCAGGTGCTATTTCCGCAACGGCTCGGTGAGCCTGACGAATTCGCCCATCTCGCTTATCACATCGTTGAGAACGACTATCTAAACGGCGAAACCATTCGTATGGATGGGGGCATTCGCATGGCCCCCAAGTAACAAGTCGATACATACCGGCCGCCCGGTCATAGAGTTCTCAGCGTTCCCATGGAATTACGCCCGCACCGTGCCCGGAGAAACACCACCGCGCTCGTGCTGGCGCTGGTCGCTTCTGCCTGCACGTCCTCATCTTCAGACCCCACCACCACCACCACCGTAATTCCCGACCCCCCGGGGACCACCAGCACGGCCCCGGCTACCTCACCGGTCGAGATGCCTTCCTTCCCCGACGACGACGTGGCGGTCGATGTGGATTCCGGCGTGACCATCGGCATGCTCGACAATGGCCTCACCTACTACATCCGGCGCAATACCCGTCCCGGAACCCGTGCCCAACTCCGCCTTGCGGTAAGAGCGGGGTCGGCCGTGGAGGATCCTGACCAGACCGGCGTAGCCCATTTCGTTGAGCACATGCTGTTCAACGGCACGGAGGCTTTCCCGGCCAACGAGCTCATCAAAGTGCTGGAGCGGTTCGGGTCTGAGTTCGGGCCCGATATCAATGCATTCACTAGTTATGACCAGACGGTCTACGAGTTGCAGGTGCCCACCAACGACCCCGACAGCCTGGAGACTGCCTTCGACGTTCTGGCCGAATGGTCGTCCCGCGCCACCTTCGATCCGGCCGAGATCGACCTCGAACGAGGGGTGATGCTCGAAGAGTGGCGGCTCCGGAGCCAGAGTTTCGGCGGGAGGTATTTCGAGGCAGTTTCGGAGCTGCTCTTCGAAGGCTCGCCGTACGCGGGTCACGACACTCTGGCCGGGCCTTCTGAGCTCGACGCCACTACGCCCGAAACGCTCACACGGTTCTACGAGGATTGGTATCGCCCGGATCTGATGGCGGTCGTCGCAGTCGGTGATTTCAGTGTGGCGGAGGTGGAGCAACTGATCAGGGAGCGGTTCGGCCCTCTGCAAAACCCGGCCAATCCAAGGCTCCGCCCCGATTTCTTCACCGCGCCGGCTACCGAGGCCAGGTTCGCCGTTTTGCCCGACCCCGAATACCAGGGGGCATTCGTCGAGCTGAACTATCCGCTGCCGGCACTGGAGCTGGGAACCATCGGGGCCGAGCGCCAGGGCCTGGCGTTGGGCCTGGCCTTTGACATGATCGTTACCAGGCTGCAGGAGGACGCCCAGCTTGGAGGCGTTCCCTTTTTCGAGGCCTCCTACGCCGAGAACCCTTTTGTTGATGAGCAGCGCACACCCGGCCTCGGCGCTTTTTCCGATCCCGTCGACCTGGCGGCCACTGCGGAGGCAGTGCTGATCGAGGTGCAGCGAGCGCTCCAGTTTGGTTTCGGTGCCGACGAGCTGGAGCGATCCATCGATATCGTTCGTGATGAAGTCGAGCTGGCGTTCGACAGCCGCGCCTCGAAGCAGGACGTCCAGTACGCCGACGAGTACCTCAGCCATTTTCTCGTCGGCTCCTCGATTCCAGACTCTCGTGCTCGCCGCGACCTCCTGAGGCGCCTGCTCGACCAGATGACAACCGCACAGGTGGCAGACACTTTGCGGGCGACGTTGCGGACCACCCAACCACTGGTGATCGTCGCCGGCCCGGATTCGGCGGCGGCCCAGATTCCTACAGCGGATACCCTGGCGGAGATCGTGACGAGAGTGGCTTTGACCGAGGTGGGTCCCCGTTCGGACGATGCCCTCGTTGTCGAGTCCCTGATGACGGCACCGGACCCGGTGGACATTGTGGACCGGGGGACCCTTGGCCGGTTGCTGCCCACCGTTATTGAGCTCGAAAATGGAGTCAGGGTGGTGTATCTCGAGACCGACATCGCCGCCGATACCGTCACGTTTGGGGCGATGAGCCCGGGAGGATGGCTCGTGCTCCCGGCCGAGGACGCCGTCGAAGGCCGGCTCGTCGGCGACATTGTGGTCGGGAGCGGTGTCGGTGATTTCAATCAGGTCACCCTCGATCGGTTTCTGACCGGTGAGACCGTGCAGCTGGTTCCGTATATTGACGAAGACACTGAGGGGTTTTTCGGCAGTTCGGACACCGCCGGGCTCGAGCTGCTCTTCCAGCTGATTCATCTATACATGACCGAGCCCCGGGTGGATCAACAGACTTTCGCCAATTTGCTGGGGCAGCTCCGACCGCTGGCGGCAGCTCCCGACTCGGTTCCCCTTCTGGCCCTCGCCAACGAGGTCAACCGGCTCCGCTATGACGACGATCCTCGCTACCTGGACTTGCCGACGGTCGCGGACCTTGACAACTTCGACCTTGATCGAGCCCTGGCCGTCTACCGGGAAAGGTTCGCCGACGCTGATGACTTCGTATTTGCCTTTGCCGGGGATTTTGCACCCGGCCGGCTCGAGGAGTTGAGCCGGCGCTACCTGGGAACTCTGCCGTCGCTTCCTACCTCGGAGCCTTTCCCCTCTGGCCGGCCCCTGGCTCCTACGGGGGTACTCACCCGTACGGTCGAGGCAGGGGAGGGTGAGCTGGGGGCGGTCGCATTCGTATTCACAACCGAGCGGATTGTCGACAATGACACCGAGATTCGACTGGCTGTGCTCGAGTCTGTGCTCAACCAGCGGTTGACCGAACTGCTGCGCGAAGAATTGTCTGCCACCTATTCACCACTGGTGACCACGTCGGCGCAGTTTGGGGGCATCAATGAGATCGAGGTCTATGTTCAAGTGAGCGGGGATCCCGAAGGCCTCGAGACAATACGCGAAGCATTCTTGGCTGCTCTGTCCAGCTTGCGCCTTGACGGGCCCACGGAGGACGAGCTGGCGATTGCTATCCGCCAGGTCACCAGTAATTTCGAATTCGTAACCAATCCCTTCTGGGTTGGCGCGATGCTCTTCTATTCCCAGGTCCCCGGTGCGGATCCGGAGGATTTGATCTCCCGCATTGCCGACGCTGAGGCGGTGACTGCTCGACAAGTGCGTGACCTGAGTCGGCTCCTGCTTCCCGCCCATCGCTACATCCAGGTCAAGCTGATTCCTGCCGGCTGATTCCCGGTCGATGGTTCCGAGGCCGTGAGGGCATTTGGTGGTGAGAGGGGCGAGAACCGTCGCCTCGACTCGTCGGGCGACGTGTTGGAGAGACATGACGGGCCGGGGCTGCCATTCTGCGGTCCTCAGCTTCACGCAGTCTTTCGCTCTGGATTACGACGG
>JAUXLW010000010.1 GCA_030623545.1 Acidimicrobiia bacterium
CCTCCCGACCTCGACGCCCTGCCGCATACGGACCCCGAGGAAAGCTCGCTCCAGCTCCTGGTCCCAACCGTGGATGACTTCGCGACCCAGCTCCGGGCGCTCTCCGCCCGCAACCCGATCGAGGTAGGTGTCGAGGTTGCGAACATTGCGTCGCCGCACGCCGCCGACGTGGCCGTGGGCGCCAAGCCCGAAGGCCACGTAATCGCCCTGGGTCCAGGTGTTGAGGTTGTAGCGGCACTCGTGCCCGGCCCGGGCATAGTTGGACACCTCGTAATGATCGAGCCCGGCTGCCACCAACCGTCTCTGGGCAAGCTCGTACTTGTCGGCCTGGTCGTCGGGGTCAGGCGCGGCGGCCCCCGCCGACACCAGACGCGACAAAGCAGTACCCCTCTCCACAGTCAACGCGTAGGTGGACACATGGTCCGGCTCCAGTTTCAGCGCCGCGTCCACAGTGGCGGACCACGAAGCCGGCGTCTCCAGCGGTGCTCCGAAAATGAGGTCAAGGCTCACCGACGCGAACCCGGCGCGGCGGGACACGGCGACGCCGTTGTCAATGTCGGCCGGCGAATGCTGCCTGCCGAGGTAGCGGAGAACCCCGGGGTCAAACGACTGGGCCCCGAAGGAAACCC
This sequence comes from Acidimicrobiia bacterium, assembly GCA_030623545.1. Classification (GTDB taxonomy): domain Bacteria; phylum Actinomycetota; class Acidimicrobiia; order Spongiisociales; family SHLN01; genus JAUXLW01. The sequence goes on from JAUXLW010000010.1 coordinate 630, forward strand.
GATTGAACCCGGCCCTCACCAGGCCGGCGGCCAACTCCTCGGTCCAGTCCTCCGGGTTGGCTTCCAGCGAAACCTCAACGTTGTCGGCGAAACCGAAGCGATCGGCCAGAGCCTGCAGAATCCGGGCCAGACTCTCCGCAGGCAAACGGCTCGGGGTGCCGCCCCCAAGGAAGACAGCGTCGAGAGCCGAAATCGATTGCTCCATGCCAATCTCGGAGATGAGGGCGTCGACGTAGCGGTCCATCAGCCCGTCCCGGCCGGCAACGACGGCAAAGTCGCAATAAGGGCACACCCGGCCGCAAAACGGGACATGCACGTAGGCCGCCGTCACTCGAAGTCTCCGATCTTGAGGGCCTCGATAAAGGCCTCATTGGGCACTTCGACCGAGCCCACCATCTTCATGCGCTTCTTGCCCTCTTTCTGACGCTCGAGCAGTTTGCGCTTGCGGCTGATATCACCGCCGTAGCACTTGGCTGTGACGTCCTTGCGCTTGGCCTTGACGGTTTCCCTGGCAATGATCCGACTTCCAATCGCAGCCTGGATGGGGACATCGAAGAGTTGGCGGGGAATGAGCTCGCGAAGCCGCTTCGTCATCGTCGCCCCGTAGCTATATGCCTTGTCCTTGTGGATTACCGTCGAGAAGGCGTCCACCGACTGGCCGTTCAACAATATGTCCACCTTCGACAACTCGGATGTGCGGTAACCGGCCGGTTCGTAATCGAGCGAGGCGTAGCCCCGGGTACGAGATTTGAGCTGATCGAAAAAATCAAACACCACCTCTGCCAGGGGGATTTCGTAGTTGATCTCCACCCGATCCGGGGTGAGATAGGTGAGCTCGCCCATCACTCCCCGGCGTTGCTGGGCCAACTCCATGACCGTGCCGACGTACTCGGACGGGGACAGGATCATCACCTTGACGAAGGGCTCCTCGATTTCGGTCAGCTGGTTAGGGGCGGGGAGCTCCTGCGGGCTCCGCACCTCGACGACCTCCCCGCCCGTCGTGTGGGCCCGGTATTGGACGCTGGGGGCTGTGGCAACCAGGTCGAGGTCGTATTCCCGCTCGAGTCGCTCGCGCACGATCTCCAGATGAAGCAATCCGAGGAAGCCGCACCGAAACCCGAAGCCGAGGGCGGCCGAGGTCTCCGGCTCAAAAGTGAGCGAAGAGTCATTCAGCCGCAGCTTGTCGAGAGCGTCACGGAGGCGCTCAAAATCGTCCCCGTCGGTCGGGAACAGTCCCGAGAAAACCATCGGGGTCGGCTCGCGATATCCAGGAAGGGCCTCGGAGGCAGGGCGATCGTTCTGGGTAATCGTGTCACCCACTCGCACCAGGTCGATCTCCTTCACTCCGGTTACCAGGTAGCCGGTTTCCCCGGAGCCCAGCGACGCCACCGGGACCGCAGCGGGAGTGAGGATCCCCACCTCGTCGGCGTGATCTCTGAGCCCGGTCGCCAAGAACCGCAGCGAGTCTCCAGTCGCCAGCGTCCCGTCCATGACTCTGACGTAGCAAATGACGCCTCGATACGAATCGAAATACGAGTCGAAAATGAGCGCTCGCAACGGGGCGGTGCTCTCGCCAGAAGGGGCCGGTAGCCGGGTGACGATGGCCTCCAGCAGCTCGCCGACGCCTTCCCCGGTCTTGGCGGAGATCCGTATCGCATCATCGGGGCTCCCGCCGATGACGGCAGCCACTTCGGCTGCCACCCTGGCGGGCTCGGCAGCAGGAAGATCGATCTTGTTGATGACGGGGACGATCTCCAATCCCGCCTCGACGGCCATGTAAGTGTTGGCCAGAGTCTGGGCCTGGATGCCTTGCGAAGCATCGACAACGAGGAGGGCACCCTCCACCGCAGCCAGAGAGCGGGATACCTCGTACGAGAAGTCAACGTGCCCCGGCGTATCGATCAGGTTGAGCGCATACGTCAAGCCATCCTGTGCTTGGTAGTTGACATGAACCGCCTGGGCTTTGATCGTGATTCCTCGCTCACGCTCGATGTCCATAGTGTCGAGCAGCTGCGCTTTCATGTCGCGCGCGGATATCGCTCCAGTTCTCTCCAACAAACGGTCGGCCAGAGTGGACTTACCGTGGTCAATGTGGGCGATGATGCTGAAGTTGCGTATCCGCGTGGTCACGAGCGTTCCGTCGGTGTGGTTGGTTCGATTGTACGGGGGGAGTCGGTGATCAAGGCCCGACAAGTAGCCCGTTGTCGAGGAAACGGGCCGACCCGACGTTGGCAACCGACAATTCCACCAGCTGAGGGCCCCAGGTGTCGATAACGACCAGTGTCCCCATTCTGGCAGCGATCGCCCAATGGCCGTCGAAGTCGAGGCTCACGAAAATCTCGTCGCGGCCACCAATCTTGATGCTCAGCTCTTCAACTCCGTCGTCGAGCCGCTGAACCACCAACTCGGTTTCGACCACGTCGACCCCGCCGGCGCCTACCCCCGGAGTCACCCGCAAATAGGCGAAAGTATTCCCACCGGGAGCCACCCGGGCCCGTTGCAGCGGCAACGCACTCACCCCGCTTGCCCCCTCGCCGAGGAGGGGCAGGCCGGGAACCTCGCGGCGCTCACCGTCGAGACCGAGCGCGTAAATGGTGCTACCGCCGACAAAACTCTCGGTGACCAGAAAGTAGCCGTCGGCATACGAGACCGTTTCGGCGGCGGCAGTGGCGGTTCCGACCACGCCGACTCTGGTTGGATCACCGCCCTTAACCGGGAAGAGATCGAGGAACTGAGTCTCCTCCCCGAAGGCGCCCGCCTCCCAGGTGGTGACAATGGCGTACTCAACTCCATCACCGGGGACGGTCCCGTGGAGGCGCAAATCCACATCAAGCACGAGATCGCGAGGAACGTCCTCTGTTCCTTCCCGGTATTCGATTATTTCGAGCCCGCCGATCTGCTCCAGGGCTACCAGCCCGCCTTCGCGGCTGCTGTAGGTATCCACATAGGCGCCGGCCGGGTCCTCACGTATCAGCTCAGTCCCGCTGAGCAATCGGACGCCTTCCGGCCCTGACACAATCACCCCCTCAGTAAACAGCCGGTCGTACCGACCGGCGTGGCCGGGGCCGGGCTCTCCACACCCGGGCCCATAGTCATTCTCGAGGGTGGCACGGGCCTCGGCGACGCTAACGGTCGAGGCCGGGAGCCGTCCGCGCAATGCCGCTAACGCCCGGGAAGTGTTGGTGGACCTGGGGAATCCCAGGGCGATATCCAACCGGCGCAGGGCGTCGACTTCGTGGTCGCGGTCGAACGCAGCCAGGTAGTCGAGATAGCCGTCACAGACCGCGGCCTCCACCGGTACAACCGTGATCGGCACAGTCGTTGCCGGTGTGCTGGGGGGCGTGGACGTAGTCGGCGGGGCGGTAGTCGTCGTATCGGCGATTGGCAACTCAACAGAAGTGGGGGGCAAGGACACATCGGAGCTCGACGACGAAGACGAGGACGACGATGCTCCGGTGCAGGACGCGGCAACCACCAGCAGGCCGAGAGCCGGGAGGGGGATTCTCATGAGGGCACGCTACCGCGCCTCGGTTGCTTACACCGTTGCTATGCTTGCCCATTCACGGAGGCGCTATGGCCAACATCAAGTCTCAAATAAAACGCAACCGCCAGAATATAAAGCGGCAGTTGAGGAACAAGGCGGTCCGATCTGAAATGCGGACCCGCGCCAAAAACGCCCTGGATGCCGCCGGCACGGGTGACGCCGAAGCAGCCGAAGAGGCGCTGCGCTTTGCTCAGAAACAGTTCGACGTTGCCACCGCGCGCAAGGTGATCCACCCCAAGACGGCCGCCAGGCGCAAGTCGGGCCTCACCCGACAGGTAAACGAGCTACTCGGACGCTGACCATGCCTGAAGAGACCACCTGGCTGACACCGGCCGCCCATGAGAAGCTCAGCGCGGAGTTTGAGCAACTCACAACAGCGGGCCGGCAAGAGATCGTAGCTCGCATCGCTGAAGCGCGTTCTCACGGCGATCTGCGAGAAAACGCCGACTACGACGCCGCCAAGAACGAGCAAGGCATGATGGAAGCCCGCATTCGCCAACTCCGCCACTTGCTCGAAAGCGCCGAGGTCCGCGAAGCAGCGGACACTGGCAAGGTTGAAATCGGTTGCATTGTCACCGTCACGAACGGCGACCTCACCCTCGAAGTTCTCATCGCGACCTCGGAGAACAAAGTTTCCGGTGTGCAGACCGCAGCTCCCGACGGTCCGCTGGGCAAAGCGCTCCTCGGTGCCGAGGTGGGAGACAAGGTCTCCTACCAAGCTCCAGGCGGGGAGTTCAAATACACGATCGAAAGCATCCGCCCCTTCGAGGGCTAGACCCCTCTCATGTCCTCCTGAGGGAGGACCGCCCGAGCGGAGCGAAGGCGAGGAGGGGGAGCTTCCTTGGTGGAATGCCACCTTCCCCCGCAGGGACTGAGACTGGGTCCACTGTGCTGCGAAGACTCCGTTATTTACTCCTCCACCACGAAGTGGGGAAGGCCGGGAGGGGGTGGTTCCCAACAACGGCACCCTGAGCAGAGCGTTGGCAAGACCGCAGGGTCGAAACAAGACCCGGCAGGAGCGCGCACCTAACCAGCAGTTAATTGGTGGGCACCGCCTGGTGCAAGCCAACCTGGGAGCAACAATCGTGGCGAAGGCAAGACTCGGGCATTCCTGCTGTTGGTGGGCACCACCCACCCCTAACCCCTCCCACTCCGCTCCGAAGACTCCGCTCCGCAGGAGGGGAATTACTCCTCCACCACGGAGTGGGGTGGCGAGGAGGGGGCGGCTTTATTGGAGGGAACCGCGCCCCTACCGGCGTGTCGCGGTGCCGCTGTACCAGCGGCATAGGGCCACAGTGAGGCGCTCCAGGGTCAGACGATGGGTGTCTTCCGGGGCGCTCTTCAAGTGTTGATCGGCTCGGCTGATGGCGTCGAGGGCCTTGCGGAGCTCAGAGTCGGAGATTCGTGTTCTGGCGTTCCAGGCTTTCTTCGTCGGATAGTGATCGACATTGGTGCCAAGCCACTCAGCCAGTGTGGCAATGTCTGGCGCCGCCGCCGCCATGGACCGCCGTCTGAGATCGTTTTCGAGGAAGGCCAAGAGCTGCAGCGGATGACTGTGGGTCAGGTAGTCGGTGAGCCGCCGCAGGGCCTCACCGACGTTACCGGCCGCCACGGCATCGGCATAAAGCCAGACCGGTTCATCGGGCCGGGTGCGGAAGCGTTCGAGCAGTTCATCGGCACTCGGCATCTCGTCCGCCACCTCTAACTGGTCGAGGGCGCCGGACAGAGCGGCCAGGTCGGAGCCGAACCTCTGGATCAGTGCTGTCTGGCCGTCGCCTCCCAGCTTGAGACGCCGCCGCTTCAACTCCCCGATGAGCCATTGGCCGGCGTCACGCTCCCGCAGCTTCTTGATGGACAGGATCTCGCCGGACTCCTTCACCACCTTGCCGACCGCGGCCGGCAACGATCCGGTCGCCGTCAGAACTACGTCCACTTCCTCAGGCAGTTCCTGCAGCATCTCGGCGATCACGTCGCCCTCGGCCTTGAGTAGCTGATGGCTGTCAACGATCAGCACGCCTTCGCGGCCACCGAAAAGCGACCTGGACTGGAGTGCGGGAACGATGGCATCGAGGCCCGGTCGCATAGTCGATGCCTCCTCGTCCCTGGAACCGGCTGTTCCCTTGGCGGGCACGTCCACCCGAAGCACCGAATCGGCACCTTCTAACTGGGTTCGGGCCCGGGCCAGCATCTCCTGCCTCTCCCCCGGGCCGGAGTCTGATGGTGCGACAACGGCGAAAATCGGCATGGATCCAGGGTACCTCCTCCAACCAGACCACTAGTCCGGGTCGGGTAGCTGGATGACCACATCGCCCTCCAGGTCGGTTCTTCGAATCTCCGACCCGGCCCCCTCGAGTGTCGCCAGCACATCGGGGTGAGGGTGGCCAAAATCGTTGGGACCCACACTGATAACGGCGAGCGGTGCTGCCGACCTCTCCAACCAACCCAGGTCGGTCGTGGCAGCTCCATGATGAGGAACCTTGAGTATGTCTGCCACCACAGGGCCGAGCTCGCTTTGACCCACAGCCTCGATGTCGCCGGTGAGAAGGACATCACCGCCCGCGGTGCCGGCCAGAAGCACGATCGACTCGTCATTGAGGCTGGCATAGCGGCGGGCCGGGCTGAGCACCTGGAGATTCCAGCTTCCAATGGTGATTACCCAACCGGGGCGTGGCACCTGCGTCTCGAGGCCCCGCTCGTTGGCGAGGGTCAGCAATTCGGAAAAGAGCTCGGACCCTTCCTGATGATCGGGGTGCCACAGTAAGCCGACCGGGAGGGTGCTGAGGACCGCTCCCAACCCACCGATATGGTCGAGGTCGCCGTGGGTCGCTACCACCAGGTCCAGTCGGTTGATTCCTCGGCGCCGCAGCTTGATGAGCACCTGTCCGGGATCACGGCCAGCGTCAATCAGTATCGCTTCGCCGGCAGGCCCGAGGAGCAGCGTCGCGTCGCCCTGTCCGACGTCGAAGAACACTGCGGTTGGTGATCCCACCGGGCCGGGTGGAAGCAGAGTCAATGCCGCGCCGGCGGCGGCCGCCACCAACAACAACGGTCGCAGCACAACCACCCGCCACAGCAGCCCCGCTGAGGCAGCTCCGACCACGCCGACCAGGCCTAACTGCGGCCCCACGGCCACCACCCGACTCAAACCAAGAACCAAGCCTGCGCACACCTCGGCCGCCCGAAGCACCGGTTCCAGCGGAACCACAACCCCGGCGGCGCCGATAACAGTGGCCGCCGCTACCACCGGAGCGGCCACAAGGTTGGTGAGGGGCGCAACCAGGGGAATCGACCCGAAATGCACCAGCAAGAGCGGTGCCACCGCCAGCTGAGCCCCCAGCGTGATGGCAAGCGCCCGGGCAGCCCAGCCCTGGACGTCCATGCGGCTCCCGACCAGCACCCCGGCGGTAGCGGCCACCGAGAGCTGAAACCCCACCTGCCCTCCAAGTTGGGCTGAGGTCAGGAGCGCCACCACCACCGCCCCTCCCAGGGCTGCCCACGGCGTAATGGCCAAACCCGAGGCCCGGCCTAGCAGCAAGAGCTCGGCCATCACCGAAGCCCGCACCACCGAGGGCTCCCACCGGGTAACAACCAGAAAGAGTGCCAGGCCGAGGGTGCCGACCGCCGCCCGTCGCCAGGGCCGCCAGGCCAGGGGGCCGGCAGCCAGGAACCAGGCCCCCAGGAACAGGGCGACGTTGCTACCACTGACCGCGACGAAATGGGAGAGGCCGGCCCTTCGCAGGGCTTCTACATCGAGGTCGGTCATGGCCGACACGTCGCCCACCAGGAAGCCTGCCAACAAGGCTCCCGGCGGGCCGCGGTCGCCGAACACCCTTCCCACCCGGAGGCGAATGGCGTTGCCTACTCGGAAGAGTGGATCGTCAGGACCGGCCAACCTGGTCACTACTGCCCGGTCGATGACGCCGGCCACCGGATCCCCTCGCACGGTGTGGGGCCGACCGCGTATCCACCCTGCCGCCGTGACGGTGTCTCCGGCAACGATCCCGGAGGCGACGTCGACCACAACCGCGATTCGGGGCCCTCGCCACGGCTCCCACCCGGAAGTCGTCTCGAGGTGCGTTGGTTGGAGTCGAAATCGCAAGTCGGTTCCGTAACGAGCCGGGTCATCAACAACTCTTCCTGCCACCGCGACCGATCCCAGCGGCAGGTCGGCACTCAGTGTTTTCGACTCACGGTCGGCTGAGGCCACGCCGGAGAGCACACCAGCCAGAACCACCACCAACAACCAGCGCCGGCGGCCGGCGACCAGTGGGATGGCAAGGAGCAGCGTCCACCAGCCGAGCCTGCGGCCCCCGGCCGTCGCCAGCCACGTGACCAGCGCGGCGCCGACGGCAAGCCTCTCCACAGCAGAGAGTTTCAGGGAACCACCACGGTCTCACGGATTGTGGCCAGCTTGGCCTCGCCTATCCCACTGACGCCGAGCAGATCCTCCACTGCGGTAAAGAGACCGTTGGCTTCCCGGTAGGCGACAATGCGCGATGCCAGCACAGGCCCTACGCCGTTGAGCACCTCGAGCTCGGCGGCCGATGCCCGATTGAGCGACACCTTGCCAGACGGGACGTCGGAGGATCCGGCCCCCCCGACCACCACCTGTTGCCCGTCGGCCACTGGAGCCGCCAGGTTGAGAGTCGCCGGCTCGGCCGCGGGCGTGAATCCTCCGGCGGCCGCGATCGCATCTGCCACCCTGGAACCTGGCGGGATCCGCACGAGTCCCGGACTCACCACCTCACCTGCGACGTGCACGGTGATTTCGGATAAGTCCGCCTGGGTGTTGATCCGAAGCGGTGGTGGTGGCTCGGGATCGGACCCGAACCACAGACCCGCCAGAGCTGCCAACACCACAACGGCCGCGGCCATAAAGATTTGCAGGCGATCCACCGGATACACCTATATCAGGATCAGCCGGACGGGTGAAGGGAGTCGTCAGCGGCCATAATCTTCTGATCGACCCAGGAGGAAGTGTGCAGGACTACCGCGTGGATCCGGGCTCGGCCGTGAACCTGGCCGACATCGATCCGAATGCGCCCGCCGAGCTCACGAAGCAAAGCGTCAAGGAGGAGACCGGGGCCCTCAACCGCCGCCTCGAGGGTCTGCAGGAGTTGCTCTACGCCGAAGGCAAACACAGGGTGTTGATTGTCCTGCAAGCCATGGACGCCGCCGGGAAGGACGGCACCATTCGCCACGTATTCGACCGCGTCAACCCGCAGGGAGTCAAGGTTGCCTCCTTCAAGAAGCCCACCCCCATCGAGTTGGCTCACGATTATCTGTGGCGGATTCACTCCAAAACACCGGGAACCGGCGAGATTTCGATCTTCAACCGCAGCCACTACGAAGACGTCCTCATCGTCCGGGTGCTCAATCTCGTGCCGGAGGCTCGATGGTCCCTCCGCTACCAGCACATAAACGACTTCGAGCGGAGACTCGTCGACGAGGGAACCACCATTCGCAAGTTCTACCTCCACATCTCCAAAGACGAGCAACGTTTGCGACTTCAGGCCCGCCTGGACGACCCGGAGAAACACTGGAAGTTCGATAGTGGCGACCTCGATCAGAGGGCCCGCTGGGACGACTACATGGCGGCCTATGAGGAGGTGTTGTCTCGGACCAGCACCGAGGAGGCTCCCTGGTACGTGATCCCGTCTAATCAGAAGTGGCACCGCAACCTGGCCATTTCACAGGTGCTGGTTGCCACGTTGGAAGGCCTGGCGATGGACTACCCCGCCCCGAAGGACGACCTGCGCGGGATCGTCATCGAGTAACTCACACAGCGATGAACAAGCCAATCGCCGTGACGGAGTTGAAGCCAATGTGCATCAAGATGGGCCGGCTGAGCGAATCAGTCCTCTGGCGGGCGTAACCGAGGATGACACCCAGACCGATGAGGGCCGGCACCAGCGGCAACGCGGCCGGATCGATCAGGTGGACCAGCCCGAAGACGACACCGCTAATCCACACTGTTCGCTTGACCGAGGTACGAGCCAGGAGGGCATCAAACAGCATGCCCCGGAAGAGGATCTCTTCCGCCACCGGAGCAAGCACTGCGATAACAACGGTGATGATGAGCTTTTCCGGAAGTCGCTCGGCTCCTTCGGCGGCTTCAACCACCTGTTGAGTCCCGGGGTCAATCCCCAACGCTTCGAATACGAAGCTGAGGATGAGCCCGGCAGCCAGCAGCAGACCGACCCCGTAGAGGAGTGCGACCCAGTCCCCGGACTGGTAGCGCAGACGAAAGTCGCGCTTCATGTCGCCTGAGCCCTTCCGGCGACTGACCCACCTGATGCCCGCCAGCATCGCCGCGAACTGAGCCGGCGCCAGAACTGCCAGCACCTTGGGGAGTTCCTCGGCAGCGTCGATGTTCTCCAGATCGAGGTAGCCGGCCAGGCCGGCGATTACCAGGGCGAAGATGCTGAGGACGAAGGCGGCCAGATAGATCAGAAGCGGATCCCAAACCGACCATCCGGCTTTGGTTGGCTGGGGCTCCATCAAACGACGACGTTGACCAGGTTGGGGGGCTTGGCGATGACTCTCTTCGCCTCCCCTCCCTCCAGGAAAGCTTGCACCCGCTCCGAGCTCATTGCCAACGCCACTGCCGCTTCCTGGTCGATGTCAGGATCCACGTCGATCCGATCCCGGACCTTGCCATTCACCTGGACGACCATCGTTACCGTCTCATCCCGGGCCAATTGCGGGTCGGCCTCGGGCCAGGACTGGAGGTGGACCGACTCGGCGTGCCCACGCTGATGCCACAGCTCCTCGGTGATGTGGGGGGCAATCGGGGCCAGCAGCAGGAGAAGCGTGTCGACGGCAATGTTCCAGGTCGGCCCGGTGACGGACCCGGCGGTCGTCGCCTCCGACAACGTGTTCTTCAGCTTCATGAGCGCAGCCACTGCCGTGTTCCATTTGAAAACCTCTAGATCGTGACCCACCTTCTGGATGGTCTGATGCACCGCTCGCAACAGGGCACCATCATCGTTCTGCTCACCGGCGGCATACTCTGTGGTAGCAATCTTCCAAACGTCATCCAGGAAACGCCGGGCCCCGAGAATCCCCCGGCTGTCCCACGGACCACCCTTCTGCCACTCGTAGGCAAACATCAGGTAGGTGCGAACCGTGTCGGCTCCGTACTGGGCCACCAGTGAATCGGGATCGATGACGTTGCCCCGCGACTTTGACATGCGTTGCACTTCGAGGTGAGCCCGCAGTTGGTTGACATTGTTGTCGCCGGCGATCGAAGGAATCTCAACGACGCTCCCAACCGGCACCTCAACCGTGACCATGCCGTCATCTGTCTTCACCTGAAGCATGCCCTCGGTGCGTTGCTTGATCTCGCCGACAACCTGGCCGTCACCGGCAATGGCTCCGGGCTCGACTGCAACTCGGGAGGCGATCAGGCGGGCATCGTCCCACTCCCCATCGGCGACAATTCGATCACCGTCCTGCTCCTCACCGAGGATCTGGCCCTGGCTCCGATACAGCAGCATCGGCTCGTCGAATAAGCCACTCGGGTCGCGCCCGTGAGCCCGCATCGCCTCTTTGGTGTCATCAAACATGCCAAGGTCACGCATGGCCTTCGTGAAGAACCTCGTATAGAGAAGGTGCATGGTGGCGTGCTCGGATCCGCCGGTGTAAACGTCGACCGGAAGCCAGTATGCGGCTTCTTCGGGGTCAAAAGGCGCCTTGTCGTATGCCGGCGACAGGTAGCGGTACTGGTACCACGACGAGCACATGAAGGTGTCCATCGTGTCGGTTTCCCGCCGGACATGCTCTCCCACGGAATTGACCGCATTGAGGAACGCCTCGTGACGGGTCAGAGCGTTGCCCCCGCTAGAAGTGAACTCGACGTCCTCTGGCAGCAGCACCGGCAGCTCCTCGTCTGCGACCAGCTCGATCTCACCCGAGTCGGAGTAGGTGACCGGGATCGGGCTGCCCCAGTAGCGCTGGCGGGAGATGAGCCAATCCCGCAGTCGATAGTTCACGGCTTCGGACCCCACCCCCTTGTCCTCCAGCCAATCGATCGCGGCCGCCACCGACGGATTCCTTCGTCCCTTGTCGAGGTTGGTCTCAACTCCGTTGATGGGACCGCTGTTCACCATCTTGCCGGGACCGACGTAGGACTCGTCCATCTCCGGCTCGCTCAGGGGCTCCCCGCCCTCGGGGTGAATCACCGGGACGATCGACAGTCCGAATTGGCGGGCGAATTCGAAGTCCCGCTGGTCGTGGGCAGGAACGGCCATGATGGCGCCCGACCCGTAGGTGAGCAGTACGTAGTCGGCGATCCAGACCGGAATCGGCTCCTGGTTAACAGGGTTGATCGCATGACCGCCGGTGAACACACCCGTCTTGTCCCGTTCGGCCTCCATCCGTTCAATCTCGGTGCGACCGGCGGTTTGCCGGCGATAAGACTCGACCTCATCGCGTTGCTCATCGGTGGTTAGCGCATCAACGAGGGGGTGCTCGGGCGCCAGCACCATGAATGTGGCACCCCAGAGAGTGTCGGGGCGGGTGGTGAACACCTCTAGCTCATTGCCATCCTCGATTGTGAAAACAACATCGGCTCCCTCGCTGCGCCCCACCCAATTCGTCTGCATGGTCTTCAGCGGATCGGGCCAGTCGAGGCCCGAATAATCAAGCAGCTCATCGGCGTACCTGGTCATTGCGAAGAACCACTGTTCCATCATCTTCTGAACCACCGGCTGACCAAGACGCTCATCCTTGCCGTCGATCACCTGCTCATTGGCGAGCACGGTCTGCAGAGTCGGCGACCAGTTGACCACCGCCTCGCCCCGATACGCCAGACCTCCTTCATAGAACTTCTTGAAGAACCATTCCGTCCAGCGGTAATAGGCAGGCGTGCAACTGATGGCCTCGCGCTCCCAGTCGAACATCGCCCCCATCGAGCGCATCTGGATCCGCATCTTGGCGATGTTGTCGAAAGTCCAGGTGGCGGGGTGAATGTTGCGTTGCACTGCCGCGTTTTCCGCCGGGAGCCCGAAGGCATCGAAGCCCATGGGGAACAGGACGTTGTAGCCCTTCATCCGCATATAGCGAGCTCTGGCGTCGGAGGGGGCCATGGGGAACCAGTGCCCGATGTGGAGGTCCCCCGACGGATACGGCAGCATGGTCAGGGCGTAGTGCTTGGGCTTGTCCCAATCCACCACCGAACGGTAGAGGCCGTCGGCCTCCCACGTGGCCTGCCACTTCAGCTCGATCTCTGCCGGCTCGTATCGCATGGCGGGATGGTAGTGACCGGTTTGCCGTCCACCGGTGCGCTCACAGCTTTCCTAAAGCGGTTAATCTCATCATCACCAGAGAAAGGAGGTGGTCCCAAGCATGAATGGTTTATCTAGGACTCTGGAGGTGGCCGGGCGCTAGCCAGCCATCGAAAGGAGTGTGCTGGCCCTCCCCCGGGGAGGTAAAGCGACTCCAACCCGGACCACCGATTCTCTGAGACCCGCGAGTTGGTCCTCTCGCGGCAGCGGCACTCGCCGCTGAAGGAGCTCGAGTTTTACGAAGACCCCGCCTTTTCGAAGGCGGGGTCTTCGCGTTTTCCCGGCTTCAGTTACGGGACGTCGGGATCGAGGTCCGGTGGGTCGCTACCAACGAACCCCGAGCGGCTCTGACCGCTTGTGTCCCGAATAAACGGGTCGGTGAATTCGCCGTGCTCTGGTGCCCAAACCTCATCCGGGTCGAGGTTGGGCGGGTCGCTGCCGACAAAACCGGATAGGTTCTGCTGGCTCGTGTCCCGGATGAACGGGTCCGTAAACGGACCATGCTCGACGTAAACATCGGGGTCCAGATTCGGTGGGTCAGTCCCGACAAACCTGGGAAGGTTCTGTCCGCTCGTGTCTCGGATGAACGGCTGTGTGAAAGCTCCGTGCTCGGGGGCGACGACAGCTTCGTCCCCTCCGCGGCCTCCCAGCCAGATAGCCAGGACGCCGGCGGCGATTATTCCGACAACAAGAGCCATCCACTCGATCCACCGAAACAGGCGGGTCGGCCTTGGCTTTTCGTACTTCGGTATGGGTGCGCGAGGCGGCCGAAAATCCGGCAGGGACTTGGTGGCCCCTACCTTTGCCCGATCCCTCTCGACGAGATCACTCATCTCTGCTCCTCTCCTTGATCTCTTGCTTTCACCCAGCATGCACCATGGCCTTTGCAGCAGAAACGCGCCCCGCTTGCGGCGCACATGCAATGGGCCGGAGTCCCCTACCCCCGTGCCGGGGTATGGAGTGAAATCTGTGATGGAGGTAAGAAGTTGAACAAAGATCTCGACCTGTTGATGCTCGGGCCCCTCGAAGTGCACGGCCCCGACGGCCCAGTTCCCATGGGAGGACACAACGCCCGCATTGCTCTTGCAGCCTTGCTGCTCAGCGCCAACCATGCTGTGGCTACGGACACGCTGGTGTGGGCGATCTGGGGCGACAACCCTCCGGCCTCGGCCGAAAGTACCGTGCAGTCTCACATCTCGCGGCTTCGTCACCTGTTGGGACACGATGCGATCATCCTCGAGGATCACTCCTATCTGTTAGAGATTGAATGTGAGCAGATAGACGCCTGCCGCTTCGAGCGGCTTGTGCACCAGGCCGAGAGCAAGCTCGGTTCCGACCCGACCGGGGCCAGCCATGATGCTCGCGGTGCCCTCGACCTGTGGCGGGGTCCGGTGCTCGGCGACCTCGGTGATGAGGAGTTCGCTCATTTCGAAGGCGTGCGGCTGCATGAGATGCGGCTGGAGGCGGTGGAGATCGAAATGGAGGCAGAGGTCCTCGTCGGGCGCGAGCTCGAGGCCGTTCCGCGACTGCAGGCCCTTACCGGCGAGTACCCCTACCGCGAGCGGTTCTGGCACCTGCTCATCAAGTCCCTGGCCAGGGTCGATCGAAGAATCGAAGCCTCACAGGCATACGACCGGTACTGCCGGATTCTCGAAGACCAGGGATTCGAGCCCAGCTTCCGGTTCGGCGAACTGATCAGCTGACACTGCACCCGATCTCTCAAAAGGAGATGCGGCGCGCTGGAGATCGAGGGTCGCTCGCGAGTGGCATCAGGTAGCAGCGGCCCCTATATTCCGTGCTATTGGCAGCCGTGTCGGGCTGGAATGCCCTAACGCGTCGGTTCCCCCTCTCGTAACTTCGAACCTAACCAACAGAAGGGAGGATGCGGTATGGACCTGACGTCTCGAGAAACCTGGACCATCATTCACGGGTTGGTACTCGGTACGCTGTTCCTGCTCGCATTTGCCGGCG
>JAUXLW010000227.1 GCA_030623545.1 Acidimicrobiia bacterium
GGCTCCGACGGAGGTCCGGCGACCGGATGAGTCGATCCATGGCAGCCTCGAGACCGGAGATTGTCCCGTCGGTCACCACCGCCCCTGTGGCCTCACTGAAGTAAGGCCGGAACGCCGGCATATCACCGACAATGATCGGCAAGCCCAAGGCCCTGGCCTCGTGCGCTGCCAGGCAGAACGTCTCGAACCGCGATGGGATCACCACCATCCACGCTGAGGCCAGAATCGCACCGAGCTCCTCTCGCGGCACCGGACCAACAAAGCGAACCCGATCCATGAGAGAGTCGGGGATCCTGGCACGGAGATGTGCTTCCATCGGCCTCGCCGCCTTCACGCTCCACCCACCGGGGCCGACGAACCGCAGGGTCGCGTGGGGATGCTTCGCCAGGAGATTGAGGCCCGCCGTCAAGACGTCCTCGGATCCTTTGACCTCACTCAAGCGACCCAGGCAGACTATGTCCGGCGCGGAGGCTGGTCGGAGGCCCGGCCCCGACACGGCGGGTATGGGCGGCTCACCGATCCGCACCCGGGAAGGCTCGACCTGGAACCGCTCCACCACGACCTCCGCCATCGGCCGGCTCGGGACAATCACCGCGTCGGCCATGCGATAGGCCTCCTGTTCCAAGATGCTGATAACGGCCTGGTCCTCTCGCTCGACTTCCATGTGCTCGGCGATCAGATGAATTGGTCCATGCATGCGAACCGCGATGGGAGTTGCAGCCAGGTTCAGCGAGTTGCGGCGCATGAGCGCCCAATAGCCCAGGCCGTTGAAGTCGTGAAACTCGACCAGATCGGGCGGATCCTCCAACGCGGCCAGTGCTTCGGCAAGCACCCGCGAGCGGGCAATTGCCTCATGGGGGAAAGTGGCCTCGGTCACGCCCGGAGCCACCCACTGCACGTTGAGGTCCGGGACCGCCGCCTGCCCGGGCTGGCGGCGCCCGAAGAGCAGAATCGTTACTCGATCCCCTCTCTCCTGGAGGCGGCGGGCGACCCCGGCCACAAGGGTCCCGGCTCCACCGGGAACGACTGGATCCAACTCGGTGGTTACGAAGGCAACGTGCATCAGCTCCGCCTGGCTCCCACGATCCATCCGAGGCTTTGTGCCAGCCGTTGGATCAGGTCGGCGAACGGGATGAGCAGGTACTTGCCTGCGCCGCGGGCCCAGCGGAACTTGAAACGGGTGCGGTATGCCGCCAAACCGGCGATGGGAACCAGCGCCAGGAGACCCAATCGCAGATCGAAGACCGTGAGGGCCACTACGGCGGCCACACTCCCCCAGGAGACCAGGAACAATCGGGTGTAGGCGGTCCCCCGCAGCCCGGCGGAACCGTCTGCCCTTCCCCAGTTGAAGGCCTTCTGTGCCATCTCCCAGAGACCCGCCGGGGGACGCCATTGGACGATGGCCTCACCCTCGAAGTAGGGCCGGAACCCTGCCGCCCGGGCTTGCTCGCCAAACAGAGTGTCTTCAGCCGCAGCCATGCCTTCCGGAAATCCGCCCACCCTGAGCCACACTTTCTTGCGAAAAGCCTGGGACGCGCCGGGAGGGATGATGTGGTCAGGATTCACCTCCTCCAACACACTCATGAGAACCAGACCGGCACAGGTTGAGCGAAGGCTCTCACCTCTCGGTAAATAGAAGCCGGAAACCCAATCCTCACCTGCCGCGAACGGCGCAGTGATCTTCTCCAGCCAGTCACGCTCAGGAATGCATCCGGCATCGACACAGGCCACGATCTCGTGCCCGCTGGCCGCGATTGCAGCGTTGCGGTTTTCGCTTATCCCCCCCGGCCCGTCGATCACCCGCAATCGAGGATGGATGGCCGCCAGCTGGTCGAGAATCTCACGGCACCCATCGGTGGACCCGCCGTCGGCAATAACGATCTCAGTCGGGAGCACGCTCTGGGACAGAAGAGCAGCCACAAACTGCTCTATATGGCCGCGCTCATTGAGAACCGGGGAAACGACTGAGATATCCACAGACCAAGACTATCGGGACCGCCGCCGCCGACTCACCAAACTCCGACTACCGGATCAACCAACTCGGTGCGGGGGCCGGCCCGAAGAACGTGGTCGGCGGTGCCCGTGGAATTCTCTAACCGGAAATACCAGCGACCCTCGTCGTTGCGGTGCACGCCAAGCGTGTCGATCCCGTCGCCATCCCAATCGCCAACGATCATCGTGTCGCCGGGAGCGCCGTAATAGAAGGTCAGGTCGGCCGGCCCGGCTTGCTCGAAGACGACCCGGACGAGGCCTGTATCCGGACGATGCAGCCCGAAGTCGTCCCGGCCGTCACCGTTGAAGTCCCCGCTGAGAGGCCGGTCTCCGACCCGACCAAAATTGAAAGAGAAATCGGCGGGCCGGGTTTCGTTGCTATTGCTCCCGTAGAAACGACTCTCTCCGGGACGGTAGATGGCGAGGCTGTCACAGCCGTCGCCATCCCAATCGCCGACCAGGGGGATATCGCCGCCGATGCCGTAATGGAAGGAGATCTCAGCAGCGCCGCCACCTTGCTGATTGGTGAGGTAGACGAACCCGTTCGATGGGCGGAACATCCCCGGCGTTGACACGCCATCACAGTCCCAATCGCCCACCAGGGAAATGTCGCCCGGGATACCGAAGAAGAATTCCTCATACTCCCCCCCATCCCACGCCAGATTGTCTCGCAGGCTGAACTCCCGGCCCTCGTCGACATAGCCGATCTGGTCGCAGTCGTTGGGGCCAAAACATTCGGGTCCCGCGTCCCACAGTGAGTCCGTCTGGTACCAGAAGGTCAGGTCGGCCGACGCGGCACGCGCTCCTCCCAGATAGACCCGGAGGTGACCATCCTCGATGTGGTAGATGTCGGGCCGACCATCACCGTCGTAGTCGGCTACATGGATCTCACCTGTGGTGCTCACCGGGATGTTGAAGGCTGGCCCTGAAGCGAAGCCGTTGCCCGAGGTTGCGATGTAGACCCGCTGACTCACCTTGCTTACCGCGAAGAGATCGGCGATGCCGTCGAAGCCATAGTCGGCCAACCCGAAACGGTTCCATATCGGCCGGGCCCCGGCGGCAATGTCAAGCACTTTGGTCGAAAAGCCCGAAGCTCCATCGAACACCTGCAGCTGTCCGCTCCCCCTCACCAGATAGAGGTCTATGACGCCATCCC
>JAUXLW010000054.1 GCA_030623545.1 Acidimicrobiia bacterium
GGTCTCGGTTCAACACCGCCGAGCTCGGCTCAACCCCCAAGCGAGCAGAACCCCTTACGTCGTAAGAGGTTCCGAAAAGACGACCCCCCTACCGCAGGGCGGCTACGCCGCCCCGCACCTTCTCCGCGACACCCCAGGTCAGCTCTCTGCGTCCACCCGAACCGCGAACCATAGAGTCGCGAGGCAGGAACCGAGAACTGATACCACGGGAGACGAGTTGGTCGCCGAGTAGGCAACCAACTCCAGTCGGAACTCGCACGCACCCCGATAAGCAACCGAAGGTCTCGAATCCCCCTTTCATGGGGGAAGTGGTGCCTCGACTGCCATCGAGGCAGCCTCGGCGCGGTGGGCGCTGAGAGACTCGAACCTGCGACCTCTTCCTTGTAAGGGAAATACAGCGAGTTCCTGTGACCGGGAGAATAGCTCGAAAATGGCCTCTGAGCAGGGAGTTTGTCTCTCATCGATGATCGTCGATTTGCACCGTTTCTCGACAACTCGCGTCCTATTCGCGTCCTGGGATCCGATGAAAGGACTGCCCTCCAGAGATCACTCCCCGGTGTGGGGCGTATCGTGCGAGAAGAGTGACATGACCGAGGACCAGTTCGCACTCATCACCACCGATCCAACAATCGCTCATGGCCAGTCGACGATTGCCGGTACCAGGGTTTTGGTCAGCGTCGTGCTGGACTGCTTGGCAGCTGCCCGACGACGCAGGAGATCCTCGCCGAGTATCCGCCGCTCACCGAAGAAGGCATCCGGGCTGCGGCGGCCTACGGAGCCGCACTCGCCCAAGATGAGCTGCTACCCCTTCCCCCATCGCAACGAGGGTCAAGCTCGACGAGAACCTCCCCAGGAGCGTCGCCACGCTATTGGTCTCAGCCGGTGCCGACACGGATTCGGTCACCGATGAGGGACTGGCGGGCGACGACGACCAGACCGTATGAGCCACAGCCCGACTGCTCCTCACGTTGGACCGCGACTTTGGCGACATCGGCCGCTACGAACCGGGCACACATGCTGGGATAGTCGTCCATTGCCTTCCAGACAAGTCAGCTCCCGCCGTTGTTGAAGCCATCCGGAGGCTGATCGCCCGCCTCGACCTGGCAGACCCCGCGGGCACGACCGCCATCCTGGAACCTGCCCGCCTGCGAATCCGGCGTTCCTCCAGCTAGCTAGGGGAATAGTCTTGGCTATGAGCGAACCGAGGATCGACGATCGTGTACCAATACTTCGGTCCGGTTCGGACCCTTCACACCAGCACCCCCATCCCCACGAGCCGCCGCTGTGTTCACTTTTACAACCCGATCGCGGAGGACCGTGCAGACCGAGCCGCAGGGGCCAGGTTAGAGGCGGCGTGGGGGGCCGAGAATCCCGCCAAGGCAGGCCGCCACATCAGCCTGATGCATAAAGCGATGGACGAGGGGATCATCAAGGCCGGGGCTGAGCGAATCGAAGGTGTTGCCGATTCGGCTGGGTGGCCCGGCCACATCACTCGATGCCGAGCAGCTCCTGAAGCATGTCGTGGCGCCACTCCTCGGTGCTCTTCACCTGGTTGAAGGTGTACACATGGAATCCGAAGACCCGAGCCTCCGGGGAGGCCAAGGTCGGCGCCAGACCGAGGACGAGAGCGTCCGGTGCGTAACCCCCTGGACGGATCAGCTTTCCGGCGAGGCTCTTGTTCTTCGACAGGAACCGCATCGAATCGCCGACCCCGATGCGAAGAGAGATCCTGAGCAGCTCGCCGAGGTCGGCGATACCGGGAATCCCGAAGTAGATCGGAAGCCTGATGCCCCTGTCACGGGTTTGCAGCACCCACTTGTTGATCGTATCCGGGGCGAAGCACATCTGCGTCGTCATGTCCGTCGCGTAGGGCTCCTTTTCCTCCAGGGCTTGCTGCAGGGATTCGTCGGAGATGAGCGGGTGGCCCTCCGGGTAGGCGGCCACGCCCAGCGACCTTATCCCATGGCCGATGTCCTCCATCACCTCGATCATTGCCATCGAATCGAAGAACTCGCCCGGCTCATCCGAGTCACCGGCAACTACCAATGCCCCCGTGATGTTGTGGCGGTCGAGTCGTTGGAGTATCGCCTCGAGCTCCCGACGATCCTGCATCAGCCGCGCCGCGAGGTGGGGGATCACGGTGAAGCCGCGCTCGGCCAACTCCACGGCGACGTCGATCGTCGCGCCCATACCTCTGGACGGGGACGCCATGACGGTCACGGTGGCGCCTTCGGGCAGGTAGGCGGCCTGGTCATAGACGTTCTTCAGGGGTAGCAGCTCGTATCTGAGATCCTGGAGCCGGGAGCGGACTGCCGCGATCTCGCCTCGACCGAGGCCTTCGGTGAATCCCTTCCTTCGCCTAGCTATTCGACGTCTCATCGACACCTCGACTGCGGACGCGCCGCCTGCGGGCCTTGTCGACGGCCGCCGGTGCCTCGGGGAGATCGATCTTCTCGGCCATATGCGGGTACTGCGCCGAGGCGTGAGGAATGTGCAGCGCGGCTACGAAGTGCTCCTGGAAGCTCGGTTCGGTGGCCGTCTCGATCTTCTTGATCGTCTTGACGACGCCTTCGATCTCGGTGCGGGCTGCTGCGCTCAACAGGGCCAGGATGGCACCTGATCCGGCCGCGTTGCCCGCGGCCGAGACCCGGTCGAGGTCACAGTCCGGAATCATGCCGAGGACCATTGCAAATAGCGGATCGATGTGGCTGCCGAAGGCGCCGGCCAGCCGGATCTCATCGACGGTGTCCACACCCAGATGGTCCATCAGCAACCGGGAACCGGCGTCGAGGGCCGCCTTAGCGAGTTGAATGGCGCGCACGTCCGATTGTGTGATCAGGATGGGCGGCGGTCCGTCCCATAATACGAAGGAAAAGGTGCGGTCGTCGGGCACTACCCGCTCGGTGGCGATGTCCCCGCGGATAGTGCCGTCAGGGCTTATGACTCCGGCGAGATACAGCTCGGCGATGGCCTCGATGATCCCCGATCCGCAGATGCCGGTTATCCCCATCCTGGCCACTTCGTCACTGAAGCCGGCCTGGTCGGACCACAGGTCCGATCCGATCACCTTGAGACGGGTCTCGAAGGTGTCGTGGTCAACCCGCACTCGTTCGATGGCGCCTGGTGTGGCACGCTGACCCGAAGAGATCTGAGCACCTTCGAACGCCGGACCGGTCGGGCTCGAAGCGGCGAGCAAACGGCCCGAGTTCCCGAGCACTATCTCGGCATTGGTCCCGACGTCCACCAGTAGCTGCACCGCCTCACCTCTGTGCGGAGCTTCAGCCAGGATCGCCCCGGCGGCGTCGGCACCGACGTGGCCGGCAACACACGGCAGGACGTACGCCCGGGCTCCAGGATGAACTCGGATCCCCAGGTCGGCGGCGTCGATGCGCACTGCCCCGTCGGTGACCAAGGAGAACGGTGCGGTTCCTAGGGGTGTGGGATCCAAGCCCAGGAACAGGTGATGCATGATCGGGTTGCCCACCAGGCAGATCTCGAGGATGTCGGAGCGGTCGGCACCGTGCTCGTCGACGAGGCTGCCGGTGAGGTCATCGAGGGCCCTCCTAACCACGAAGGTCATCTCGTCGGCTCCGCCTTCGCGCATCATCGCGTAGCTGACCCGGCTCATCACGTCCTCCCCGAAGCGAATCTGAGGATTCATTACGCCGGCAGTTGCCAGGATCTCACCGCTGCCCAAATCGCATAGGTGCCCGGCGATGGTTGTGGAGCCAACATCGAAGGCAACCCCCAGCACGACATCGCGATATCCGGGCCAGACGCCCGTAGCGGCGGTGCCGTCGTGGACCGCCACCGTGACCGCTCCGCCTCCTGTGTCGAGGGCCATTGTCAGCTCGACGCGGGCAGTCTCGTGGATCTCGATCGAGTCCAGATCCCACTGGTCACGAAGGGCTCGCCCGATGAGGTCGACCTGGTCGACGGCTTCCTGGGCAAGGCCGGTGGTCTCGACGTAGTAGAGCCGGACGGCCGGGTCGACCTCACGGGATACGAGTTCTGGCCGCTTGTGCACGACCTGCTGGTGGATCTGGCTTTCCGGGGGCACGTCAATTACCACACCGCCCAGGATCCGAGCCGAACAACCCAGCCTGTGGCCATCGCCCAGCGGCCGGCGAGCTCGGTAGTCGATCTCCGTAGGGCCGGGCGGACTGAGTCGGTCCGGGTCCAAGGGGGTGGATCGGCCGGCGCCCTGGCGTATCTGGCACCGTCCGCAGATACCCCGACCGCCACAGATCGAGTCCAGGTCGACTCCCAGCTTCCGAGCGGCATCCAGGACTGTCGTGCCAGAGGCGACGTCGCCTTGTAGGCCCGACGGCGTGAACAGGACTCGGGCGGTCCGGGCCACGAGTCAGCCGTTCGGATTGGGGCGTTGCCGCCCCCTCCGGCGCCGACCCCGCTCGGAATCTTCGGGCTGGCGATAAGCGCCGATCCAGGCGCTGCAGTTGGGATCGAGGCCGCGCAGCACATTGGTTGCATTAATCGTCGCGGTGATCTCTGGCTCGAGTGGATTGGTGATCGCAGACGTAAGACCATGTGTCGCGGCCATCGCCAGAAAAGTGGCGTTGATGCCGATCCGGTTCGGTAGGCCAAAGCTCACGTTGGACGCTCCGAGCGTGGTATTGACTTGGAGCTCGTCACGCAGCCGGCGCAGCAGCCAAAACACCTGCTGGGCAGCGGTGGGAATCGCCCCGACCGGCATCACCAGCGGGTCGACAACGACATCCTCCTTGGGGATCCCATGATCGGCTGCCCGGCTGACGATCTTTTTCGCCACCGCGAACCGGACGTCGGGGTCCTCGGAGATCCCGGAATCATCGTTGCTGATCGCCACCACCGCGGCGCCGTAGCGTGCCACCAGCGGCAATACCGCTTCAAGGCGTTCGTCTTCACCAGTCACCGAGTTGACCAGCGCCTTGCCCCGGTAAACGGCCAGCCCGGCGGCCAACGCCTCCACGACCGACGAGTCGATCGACAACGGCACATCGGTGAGCGACTGGACCAGCTTCACCGTTTCGGCAAGGATCGCCGGCTCGTCTGCAAGGGGAATTCCGGCGTTGACGTCGAGCATGTGTGCCCCGGCTTCGACTTGGGCAAGCACATCCGTCTTCACCCTTCGAAAATCTCCGGCTTTCATCTCCTCGGCAAGCTTCTTCCTTCCGGTCGGATTGATGCGCTCGCCGATGATCACGAAGGGCTGGTTCAAGCCGATCACTACTTCCTTCGATGCCGAACCGACAACGGTGCGCGTCACGCCGTCGCTACCCGGGTCTCGGCAGGGGCGGTGATGTCGACGAGCGCCGGCTCTAGCTCCCCGTAGCCGACGTATCGATGCTCCAGGATAAGCCCGAGACGGTCGGCGGCGGCCTCGGCCTGCGCGGTGAGGGCCGGATTCTCTGTTTGGGCCAGATACACGACCCGTCGATAGTTGCCGAAGTAGTCCTCCAGCAGCTCCGGGTGCCGGTCAAGCCCGAGACCCCTCCAGATCAGCCGGTCGAAGTGGCGCACGACGTAGTCGGTCAGATACAGCGTTCCCGGCTCCTCTTCGTGGAGGGCTTGGAAGCGGTCGGTCCCGGCATAGAACTGGTAGCAGTGGGCTCCGGTCAGTCGCTCCACGCCGTAGCGGGCCAGCACCTCATCGAGTCTGCCGCCCGTGCCGCAATCGGCGTACGCCACGAATATGCGCTCGTAGCGGCCTACTACCCGCCTCAAGTGCCGGTCTACGGCACCGGGAATCTGCTCCGGCCGGCTGTGAAGCCGGGCGGGAAGGCACTCGACATCGAACCCGGCGAGTCCATTGCGGTCGATGATGACGCCCAACTCGCGGGCCAGAGCACCGCAGGCGAGGATCAGGACCCGGGGCCGAGCAGCGTCAGCCGGCACCACGCCTCCCCGACACCAGGCGCTCTGCCGTATCGGCGGCCACGGCGGCATCTCGGCGGTACGCGTTCGCCCCGACTGCATCCCCGAACTCCTTCATCCAACAGGCCGGTGACATCCCGGGTGCCGTCTGGGGATTTCTTTGAAGAACATCGAGGTCTCCGATTCTCCGGAGCCGAACGGCCGAGAGCGGCATTGCTGAATTAGGCAATCAGCGATATAGCCAACGTGGCGGCCTGGCTGGCATCCGGCGCATACCCATCCGCGCCAATCTTACGCGCATATCCATCCGTTACAGGGGCCCCACCGACCATCAACTTAACAGCACCACGCAGTCCGGCCTCTTCAATCGCCTTGATCGTGCTTTCCATACTCGACAACGTTGTGGTCAACAAGGCCGAAAGACCAAGAATATCAACGCCATTCCGAACAGCCTCTACGAACTGGGCGGGAGCAACATCCGTCCCCAAATCCACAATCTCGAAACCGGCACCTTCTAACATCATGCCCACCAGATTCTTCCCGATGTCGTGCATATCACCTTGTACGGTGCCCAGAACCACTTTTCCGACAGGCTCAATGCCCGCATCTACCAGAAAGGGCCTCAGTATTGACAATCCTGCTTTCATAGCCCGGGCGGCAATCAACATCTCCGGAACGAAATATTCGTCTTCTTCAAAGAGACGCCCGACCTCATTCATCGCCGCAATCATCCCCTCTTGGAGGATAGCTGATGCCGACACTCCGGCATCCAGGGCGGCCTGGACGTATTCTGGCGTTGCCCTCATATCACCGTCCAATACGGCCTCATAGATCTCGTCTATTTCGTCCATATCACCTCATTGCCCCAAGTCTTGTCATGGTCAATATGGCTACCTTCACTTTGCTCCGGATGATCTATCCCTCACTGCCAGGCGATAAATCACCTGCCTAGGCTGTCTCTATTGATACCTGCACTGGCGCGCCTCGTCGGCAAAAGCAGCGAGCAGGTTGGCGTCAGCATCGAAAAAATGGTCCGATGGACTGAGGATGTAACCGCCACCTTCGCCAGCCTCGGCAAAACGGCGCCGCACAGCTGCCCTGGTATCCTCCTCAGAGCTATTCACGAAATGGTGATACTGATCGAAGCCGCCTATCATGCAAACTTTGTCGCCGATCCGCTGCTTGGCTTCTGCCAAACGCGCGTCACCGCCCATCTCCGGGGGTGTAAAGGTTTCCATCGCGTCAGGTTCCATGGCAGCGATGTCTTCCAGAATGGGCATCATGCCGCCGCAGGTGTGATAGGCGATCCGCTGCCCGGCTTCATGCACCAGCTCGATGAGTCTGGCATCATAGGGCGCCACAAACTTCCGAAAAAGCTTAGGAGAAATAACGGTGGTTGATGCATCGCCACCACCCAGCTCCAACACGTCGTATTGTGCGCCTTTGAGGGAGCGAATATAGACCTCCTTCCGGCCATTAAGAATCCCCAACAACTCATGAACCCAATCAGGGTCATCAAAGGTTGCCAGGATCAGTTTCTCGATGCCGACGAGCACGGCGGCATCTTGCCAGGTTCCGGGCTGGCCAGAGATGTCGAAACCACAGATGGTGCCACGCACCAGCCCCCGTTCGCCAAAGGCTTCTGCTTCCTGATTGACCTGCTCAACATTACATTTGGGTGCCGTCACATATTCGCCGACGATGTCGATGTCTTTTTTTTCTTTGATCAGATGCTCCGTCACCCAGGTCGTGTATTCATTGCTCTGCAAAACAGTCGTCAAATTGCCCTTGGGTGTGGTGATGGTGTAACGAATAGTTTTGTATCTGGAGTCAGGCAAAGCCTCATGCGTAATGCACCAGTCATCGGATACGATACGCTTGCTAAACGAGGGA
>JAUXLW010000132.1 GCA_030623545.1 Acidimicrobiia bacterium
CCCAGACGGCAGCTCCCCGCAAGGGCAAGGTCAGCGACATGCGGCCCGGCGACACCGGCCGCACCATCGTGACAGTCGAAGCACCTGCCAGAGGGCTCCTGGGGTTTCGGTCGCTGTTGATGACCGCTACTCGCGGGACCGCGTTGATCCACCAGCACCATGCCGGATGGATGCCGTGGGCGGGAGACCTCCCGCACCGGGTGGGAGGGGCGATCAGCTCTGGCGTGAAAGGAACCTCGACAGCCTTCGCGCTTGACAACCTGCAAAAACGCGGCGAGCTCTTCATTGGACCGGGAACGGATGTCTACGAGGGCATGGTCATCGGTGAGGCGGCGCGGCCGGAAGAAATGTCGGTCAATCCCACCAAGGGCAAGCAGCTCACCAACATCCGAACCCACTCCACGGACGAGGCCATCAAACTGAAGCCGCACAGACAGCACACCCTGGAAACGGCGATCGAGTGGATTGCCGACGACGAGCTAGTCGAGGTGACCCCCGGGGCGATCCGGATTCGCAAACGCTTCCTGACCGAGAGCGACCGGAAACGCGAGAGGAACCGCGCCGGGTCGAGACAGTGAGCTCGTGGCCTAGTCGATCAATCTCGGGTTGAGGGTATAGCGACCGATCACCGAGGCTTCGGCCAATACGTGCAGTTCGATTGCGTCGCGCACGTCGCTGCCCGTGAAGTCACCACTAACCGGGCAACGTCCGATGTCGAGGGCATAAACCGCGAACACGTACTCATGGACCAGCGAGTCGTTCCAGGGAGGACATGGCCCGTCATAGCCAAAGTAAAGCCCTTCCATGTCGGCATCTCCCGCGAACCATCCGGTGTAGTCGTTCAGTCCCTGTCTGGTGTCGCGGGGACCGTCCGCCGCGTCTTTCCCCCGCGGCGTCACCTCCTGAGAGAACTCCCCCTCGTCGAGGTCGACGGCATCGCCGGGGATGTCAACGAGCACCCAATGAAAGAAATCGGTTCTGGGAAGGTCGGACGGGACCTCACGCCCTTCCTGATTCACGTCATCGCCAACGGTCGGCACCGTCCGGTCCCAACACAGGACCACAAATGACTCCGTTCCTTCGGGCGCGTCGTCCCATACGAGAGCCGGATTTCGATTTGCTGCAAACGTGGCGTGAGTGTCTGGATCGCTGACACAGAGTGCAAACTGCGACGGAATCGTCTGCCCGTTGTCGATACCAATTACGTGGAGTTTCACAGCGTCACCTCCTTCCCTCAGCCTAAGAAGCGCGGACGGGAAGTGCATCCCCGTTGCCGGGGTTGCAACTCGCATGAAAGGATGGATCATCGCCGGCGGCCTCGCCCTGGTGGCCACGGCATGCAGCAGCAGTGCGGTTTCTCCCCCCACGGCCTCCACTGTGGCCTCACCTCCTGGCGACGCCGTGCCGTCCACCTCCACCACCGCGCCGGCTCGATCGGGCGCCATACCCGACGTCGACCTTTCCTTGCACAGTGTCCCGCTCGACGAGATCCACTTCGACACGTTCGATGGTGGCTCGGTGCCGTTGAGCGAGGCGGACGGGGAGCTCATTCTTGCCCTGCGCGACGCCATTCCTCCAATCGACGAGCCCGCCTATGGAGGACCGGAAACCGGCAGCTGGCTCGGTGACGGCGACTTGATCCTGGGATACGTCGCCGGCGAGCAGGCATACGCCTACCCCATCAAGATTCTCGATCTGCATGAGATCGTGAACGATGAGTTGGATGGCGTCCCGATACTCATCAGCTACTGCCCGCTGTGCCGGTCGGGAATTGTGTTCGACCGGAGAGTGGAGGGTCGGGAACTCGACTTCGGAAATACCAGTGCGCTGTTCGAGAGCGACCTCGTGATGCTCGACCGTCAAACCGGCAGTTACTGGTGGCAGGTGCCGGGCGAAGCCATCGTTGGCACGCTCACCGGTACCCGCCTCGACCCTCTGCCGTCGACGATGGCGACCTGGCCCGAGTGGCTGGCAGTACATCCCGAAACCCTGGTTCTGGCACCTCCGGACGGGAACATCGAGCGCTATTTGGCCGACCGCTTCGGCAGTTACGAAGGATTCCTCGACGAAGGGAACTTCGGGTTTCCGGTGGGCGAGGGATCGCGTGACCCTCGCCTTCCCGCCTCCGAGCTCGTTGTCGGAGTGGAACTCGAGGGAATCCACCGCGTTTATCCGATCGAATCCCTGGGAGACGCAACCGTCAACGACTCCATCGGAGGAATCCCCGTGGTGCTGTTTTCGACATCCGGTCCGGCCGGGGCACTGTTCTCGCCAGTGGTGGGCGATCGCACGCTGACCTTTCAGATTCTTGGCGACGAGTTCCGAGACGACCAGACCGGATCGACCTGGAATCTTGGTGGGCTGGCGGTAGCCGGCGATCTCGATGGGACTCAGCTGACGCCGATACCGATTCGTACGACCTTCTGGTTCGCCTACGTCGGGGCGTTTCCCCAGGCCGAGGTGTGGCAGGGGTAGTGGTCTGTCGTGGAATAGCGCAGTGACGATTTGTGCGGCGGACCACTAATCACAGCAGATGGCCGAACTGGGTCTCCAGCAAGCGACCGACGATCACCATCCAGGCCACATAGGGCCCGAGCACCGTCAACGCGGCCCGGGGCTTCTCCAGGCTGAATGACACTTCAGCGGCAGTGAGCAACTGGACCGGCATCCAAACCAACACGGCAAAAAGCGCCGGCCACAGCACCACGCCGGACAAGCGCAAACCCACGGACAGAAACTGGATCGCGACCGCCACAACTAATAGCGGCACGTGGGCATGGCCAAAGAGGCGCATGACAAGTTCGAAGGGTGGTCGCTGCTGCCAGGCCAGTCGAGCGACCAGCCAGGACGCCACGGCCAGGCCGAGCCAACCGTATAGCCCGGTGAGCAGCAAACGAGCTGTGGCGCGGGCCTCAACGAATCCTTGAATGCCAAAGCGGTCGAAAGCGAGTAGCACGTAGGTTCCGGACACGACAAGCCCGGCGCCGGCCAGAGTGCTGGTGGTGGCCATCCGTCGCCACCTGGCGGTGTCGAAGCGGAACATGCGGGCGGTTGACGTTAAGGCTGCCATACCCTCCCGTCGGGCCAGAACGTATCGAAGTCGCCGGGGAACACCGTGAAGCCTGGAAGCAGGCTCAGAATCTTGCCCGCCAAAGGCCCTTCGGTGGCGAAACCGCGGACCGGGTCCCACGTCGAGCCGGTTTCTACATCGACGATGGCGCCTCCCCTCTGTTCCAGCGTGACCAGGCCGGTGTCGAGCCGGCGAGAGAACACTGCCCACTGGTCGGGATCGGCCGGGTCGACGACTACTGCTATCTCGGCGTCGGCCACCACGTCGTTGACCACCAGCTGAGTCCTGAGCTGAGGACTCGGGTAAGCAACAGCCTCACCGCCCAGTTCGAGGACGATCACCATCTCCTCGAGGTCGAATCCAGTCGGGCCGGCCGGAACGTTGAGGGCAAGAGTGCCGGGCTGGCTCTCCTTCCAGGAGCTCCACGTCGTAAAAGTGACGGGCAGAGTCTCAAGCCGGGCACCCTTGCGAGGACCAACAATTGCTTCTCCCAGGGGCTGGCTCCAGACAGTTCCGGTGTCGTGGTCCCACCACGTCATGGCGTTACCCCACAGAGCGCCGTGATTGCCGAACACCAGCACTTCTCCGTCCAGTTCGCGGCGATGGACCATCGCCGTGCCACAAAGTGGTCACCAGGTGACCAGGATTGGTTCACCTTCTATCTCGTCGATGACCATTTCCCGGCGGGTGAGAAAAGAGACCGGATAGGCCTTGGCCTCGTCGCCAATGGCCACTCCAATGACCTGGGTTTCATCCGGCCAGTCCATCTGGTCGCCATCCGCGAAAGCCGGGTTGTAAATGGGGGCAATGGCATCCCGCGCCAATAGTTGACGAAAGCCGTCGGGCAGGGGCTCACCTGCCGTGACCGGGTTGTAGGCCTCGTCGGCTCCGACCCTGACTCCGGCCTCAACGGCGCTCGACACCGACCTGGGGGCAAACGCCCAGATAGTGAGCCCGACGAGAGCAACGCCACCTATGAAAGGCCAGACGCGTTTCATTACGTGATTAACAGCAGGTTGACCGGGATTAGTTCCGTGAGGTTTCTTCTGCCAGGCCCTCGATGCTCCAGTCGCCCGTGCCGTGCGCGGCCGCGGCGATTTCCTCAGCCGGCTCGAGCAAATGGAACGCCATCTCCAGCCCCACCCAGATTGTGCGGGAAACCGGGTGAAAAGCTACCGGAAAGACGGCATTGAGCAGGAGCGTGGCGACCAGCAAGCCGGTCCAGGGAGTGTCGGGCCAGGTGACGACCATGCCTCCGACAAAGACCAACAGGAACAGCCCCATAGTGAAGGCCGAGTTGATCATGATCGAGCCCAACCAGAAACCCTGGGCCCGTTCGAACTTGTGGCCACAGCGGGGACAACGCTCCACCATCGTGACCCACTTCTTGAAGAGGCGGCGCTCACCGCAGCGAGCACACCGCTTGGTGAAACCACGCCATATCCTGGTTGCCCGACTAGTGGCGGCCATCGTGACTCGAGGTCAGCTCTCCGGTCAATATTCGGCGAGGCCGGGGACGGCTGGCAGCAGCCCCACCACTTCGACGGAGTACCGGCGGCCGAGCGCCTCACTCATCTGTTTGTACCACTCCCCAGCCGGAGTGCCCCGGCGGCCGTCCGAGTACCAAACGAGGTACCGGTCCGCATCCTCCGTCACGCGGCGGACCTGCTGGTTCACCCCCCACCGGGCTCCAACACGTCGGAGCCACCGCTGAGGAGGTGGGGTAATCGTGAGGG
>JAUXLW010000229.1 GCA_030623545.1 Acidimicrobiia bacterium
CTGCTCGCTTCGCTCGCTTTCCCCTCCCACTGCGCTGCGAAGACTCCGCTCCGCAGGATGGGTTTCACCGCTTTGCTCGCTTCCCCTCCCGCTGCGCTACGCCGGAGGGGTCCCGGGGCCGGCCGCAATAATGTGGTCGAAGTTGTCGCGCAAGGCGTGAGCGAGCCTGCGAGTGTGTCGGGCCAGCGAGCTGGGAGTGTTGATCCAGGCGTCGTCGGACAAATCGTGATCAATTCCGATGGAGTCGAGCCAGGCCTGCAGAGGCTGGTAGCCGCTGCCGTTGAGGGCGATGTCGATTGCCAGCTGATACTCGCGGTCGCCGTAGCGGAGCCGGACCGGATGCTCGGGCCCGGAATACTCGAGGACCGCCCGGAAAGGAAACCGGGCCATCGATGGCGAGACGGCAACCGGCTCGCCGTCTTCGAGGTTGAAAGTCGCCGCCGGGACGGGGTGCAAGTGGTGGCCGGGCCCGAGGAAAGCTAAAGCATCTTGGGCGACTATTTCGAAGGCTTCCAGCAACTCCTGCGCGTTCGGGTTCTTCACCTGAGCGCATGCTTCCGTGCACATACCGATACCTTCGTCACGCTCAGTGGTCAGTTTGAGCAGTTCTCCACCAGGACATCTGGTCGATGGAGGTTCCAATCCCGCTGATGTTCCTTGGTCACGTCGCGGGCCTCGTCTATGCTCCCAAACATATGTTCGTAATGGGAATCGATCCCGGGTTGTCGGTTTGCGGCTACGGCGTGATCGAGCATTTAACCAGTGGAGACAGGGCGATTGCCGCCGGAGTCATGCGCACAGACGGGTCCCGTTCTGTTGCCGAGCGCCTCAATGAGCTTCATCGAGATCTGAGTGCCCTAACGTCAGAGCACCAGCCTGAGGCTATGGCTATCGAGCAGATATTCACCAACCGCAACCTGAGGACGGCGATTTCGGTCGGCCGCGCCTCCGGTGTTGCGCTCCTGGTGGCTGCCCAGGCCGGCATCCCAGTCTTCGAATACACACCTTCGGCGGTGAAGGCAGCGGTGGCCGGATACGGCGGAGCCTCCAAGGATCAGATTCGATATGCGGTTGCGAGCCGACTACAGCTCCCGGCTGAGCCGGAGCAGGCAGATGCCGCCGATGCGCTGGCGGTAGCGCTGTGCCATTCGCAGCAAGGCAAGGGAATGGCGAGGATCAAAGCCGCCACGGAGGCGCAATGATCGGCCGGGTACGCGGAACCGTGGTGAAGCGAGGGGCCGAGTCGGTGTTGCTCGAGGCCGGAGGCCTCGGATACGAAATCGCGGTTACTCCCCGGGCCCTGGTCGATTTGCCCGCTGTGGGAGAGGAAGCGGTTCTCCACACCCACCTGCATGTGCGAGAAGATCAGCAGGTACTTTTTGGCTTCGGGTCCGACTACGAGCGGGACATGTTCCGTGCGCTGCTTGGCGCCAGCGGGGTGGGTCCCAAGCTGGCGATGGCGATATTGGCGACCCTGCCTCCGGCTGATCTCCGCGGAGCCGTCTCGTCCGATGATGTCACCGCCCTCGAGTCGGTCCCCGGAGTTGGAAAGCGAACTGCTCAGAAGCTGATCCTCGAGCTGCGGCCCCGGCTCGAGCTCGGCGAAGGTGAGCTTCCCGGAGCAGGCACCGGGCTGGCCGAGGTGCGCGACGCTCTCGAGGCGCTTGGCTTTGGCAGCGGCGAGGTTCGGGAGGTCTTGCGGGCCCTTCCCGCCGACGCACCTGCCGAAGATTTGCTGCAACAAGCTCTCCAGGAGTTAGGGCGCCTATGAAGGAGGAGGGCCTCCTCTCCGGGACCCCGCTTCCCGAAGACTCACATTTCGAGGTTGGCTTGCGCCCCCGCGACCTCGATGAGTTCATCGGGCAGGAGGCGTTCAAGGAGCGGCTCAGGATTGTCATCGAGGCGGCACAAGCCCGGGGCGAGCCGCTCGATCACGTTTTATTTTCAGGGCCACCGGGCCTTGGCAAGACCACTTTGGCGGGGATCCTCGCCAACAGCATGGACGCCCAGTTTCGGATCACTTCGGGACCGGCGTTGGAGCGCCCCGGAGATCTAGCAGCGGTCATTACCAATCTGGATGAGGGTGATGTGCTGTTCATTGATGAGATCCACCGGCTGCCCCGCACGGTGGAAGAGGTGTTGTACCCCGCGCTGGAGGACTTTGCGCTGGACATCGTGGTCGGCAAGGGCCCGGCCGCGAGGTCGATCCGGCTCGATCTGCCGAGGTTCACACTGGTGGGTGCCACCACCCGGCTGGGACGAGTTTCCTCTCCGCTGCGAGACCGGTTCGGTTTCATCGATCGACTGGATTACTACGAAGACGACGACCTCCGGCGCATTGTCGAGCGTTCTGCGGCGATCATCGGGGTGGAGACCACTACCGAAGGGGCCGCCCTGATTGCCGGGCGAAGCCGGGGCACTCCTCGCATCGCCAATCGCTTGCTGCGGAGGGTGCGGGATTACGCAACGGTTCGGGGCGACGGCTTGATCGACGAGACATCTGCCGATCTCGGTTTGAAGGCTTTCGAGGTGGACGAGGCAGGTCTCGATCGGGTCGACCGGGCCATCCTCCTGGCCATTGTTGAGAAATTCGGTGGTGGGCCGGTTGGGCTCACCACGCTGGCCATCGCAGTCGGCGAGGAGCCCGAGTCTCTGGAGGACGCATACGAGCCGTTCCTTTTACAGCGGGGCTTCCTGCAGAGGACACCCCGGGGACGGGTGGCTACCAGCTCCGCCTATCGACACCTGGGTGTTGCCCCGCCGGAGGCAGGCCAATCCACCCTCCTGTAGGAGGGTGGTTGGTAGTGCCGTTGCGTAGATCGGCGGTCGGGCGCGCCAGTCGCAAGGACGAGGTTTCGTCCCTCCTCGGGTGGAATGGCGAAACCGAGGACGCTGCTCCTTGCTCGACACCTTTGACCGTCGCTCCACACCCGCTGCACTGTGTCATCGTGTTCGCTCGCTCAAAGCCATCTCGGTGATGACCGGCCGTCAAGATACGTGACATGATTTATCGACAGGTCTCCAAGCCGCCCTCCTACTCTGAGGCCAATGCTGGTGGATAACTTTGACTACGACCTACCCCGGTAAGCGATAGCTCATGTTCCGCTCCAACAGCGGGA